>JAHIKF010000342.1 GCA_018897875.1 Pseudomonadota bacterium
GCCATAGCAGTGTTTGTGGTAACCTCCCACCCATTGGGTTTAGGTTGAGCAAAGCCAGTAGCAACCATTTGCTCCGTCATATCAATATGTTACCACATAGTCGCATAACGTGCAAGATATAAATCGATCATGTTAGGTATACCTTATTATCACACCTTTTTGAAGTTTTCCAGAAATTGCCCGACCTGCACCCCCAGGTGGATGCATTCAACCCCTTCCATGCATTTGTCCGCATCCGCCTTGTCGATATAGGTGGCCAGGTGGTGCGGGCCTTTCTTCAACTCCAGGACGTAGGCCTTTTTCACCTTGTCGAAGGTGACCGTCGCGGCCACCCCGTGCTTGTCGATGTCTGGATACATCTGGTGAATCTTGACCTTGACTTCGTCGATCGTGTGCTTCATGACCATTACTCCTTCGTGGCGAAATGAGGCGGCCATCTCCCGCCGCCCGGCCCGAACCGGGCGTTGATTTAAAAATAAGGCCCCTCACCCGCCCCGGCAAGGGACCCTATGGACATTCTCCAAAAAATCCTCTGACTTTTATTATTCCGGCCGAACCAACCCCCGACCTTCTCCCAATGGGTCCTTGATCTCCTGTAGGGTGCGTCGTACGCACCAGGAATGGCGCCTGAGACGCGCCCGACGTATAGCGTTTGCCATAAATTCCTTCCAGTTGGCGGTTCTTAAATCCCCCTAAATCCCCCTTTTTCAAAGGGGGACTTCAATAGCTATTCCTTATAGTTCCCCCCTTTTTTAAAGGGGGGTTAGGGGGGATTAGAATGATGCCGCTATCGGAAAATACTTTTGGCATTCGCTATAGCTAAGAGGCCGCAAATCGATGCTGCGTGGTCATTGATGGTTCGGTATGCCCCAAATTCTGGATAAATTTATATTTTTACGAAATCTTGTGCTATCTTGTGGTCCAGCGCCTTGGCCGGCTGGCAGAGAACCCTCGTCCGTTGGGAGGGGAGAAAATATCCGGGCAGGATACATACCGGTTGCGACCAGGACCTTTAAAATCCTCGTTCCCAAGCTCCGCTTGGGGACGGAAAAACGCGCCGGGGCAGGTTTTAAACTTGCCCCTACCACTACTTTAAAGTATGAACCAAAGCTGGCCCAATCTCGCGGACGCCGCGGCGGACTTCCGCTTCCTCCTGACCCGGGGTTATCCCCGCCCCGCGGCCCTGGCCCTGGTGGGGAACCGCTACGGCCTCGATCACACCGCCCGCCAGCTTCTGCACCGGGGGGTTTTCGCCCCTGAACTGGCCAGCGCCCGCCGGGCCAAACTGCGACGGCTCCGGGATTTGCCGGGCCACCCCCTGGGCCTGGACGGCCACAACGTCCTCATCACCCTGGAGTGCGCCGGCAGAGGCCTGCCGCTGGTGGCGGCGGACGACGGCTTTATCCGGGACGTGGGCGAGATTTCCGGCGCCTTTAAGGTGTCGCCGGCCACCGACCGGGTCCTGGCGCTGGTGGCGGATTATCTGGCGGACCATACGGCCGGCCCTCTTGAGGTCTTCTATGACGCCCCCCTGAGCCTGAGCGGCGAGTTAGCCCGGCGCACCCGGGAGATGTTCGCCTCCCGGGGCCTGGTGGTCCAGGCCGCGGCCGTGCCGGTGCCGGAGCGGCTGCTCTCGGGCTTCACCGGGGCCATCGCCACCAGCGATACGGCGTTGATCGACGCCCACGCCACTGTGGTGGACCTGGCCGGTGAGATCATTAGGCGGCATCCGGCCTGGCGGCTCATCTATCTCAGGGAACCGGACCCCGGGGTCGGGGGTTAGCAAGGGGCGCCGTCTTTCCCGGGCGCACTTTCCCCGGCTGGGAAAAAATTGGCGCCAGGAGGCCCCCAGGGACTTGTCAAAAAAACCTTTTTGGATTATATCTTTCCCACAGAGCAACCATGGGCGGTTAACTCAGCGGTAGAGTGCCATCCTCACACGGTGGAAGTCGCTGGTTCAAATCCAGTACCGCCTACCAGCAAATTCAAGGGGTTACGGTTAACAGCCGTGGCCCCTTTTTCATTTCTCCCACTATTTTGCTACCACTTTCTCCCAAAACCGCATCTTCCAACCGGCAGGCCGCCTTGTGATAGGAGGAATGTAACCGAGGGTCTGCAGGGATTATAGTCATTGCCAAAAGTTTTTTCCGTTAAGGGAAGCCTTATAATCCCCCCTGCCCCCCTTTAAAAAAAGGGGGGGAACTACAAGGAATTGCTGTTAAAGTCCCCCTTTGAAAAAGGGGGATTTAGGGGGATTTAAGAACCTCCAAACGGAAGGAATTTATGGCAAACGCTATATGTGGTCGACGCATTAAAATTCAAGTCCTTTTACCTCCATGCCAAAAAACCGGTCAGGAGGTGGCCATGAAAACCGGCTTTGAATTCATCCAGCGGATGCAAGAAGATGCCGAGTTCCGGCGCAAGGTGAATGCTTGTTCTGAAAGGCGAGGAACGCCTGGTGTTTTTAAAAAAAGAAGGCTATGTTTTTTCCCCGTTTATCCAGATCTTGAACAATTTATCGTCCGATAAGCAGTCTACCGGTGGATTGGGGCATCCCGGCGAAAGTTCCAGCCCCAGGCAGGGGGCTTCAGGTTTTATCGGTCGCATCAGCCAAATATTTCGTGCCACTAAAGCCCCCCGTCTGGAGCGCTAGTTGGGCTCACAGGGGCAGGAGAGGCGGCCACTCGGGCGGCGCCTCTTTTTGACGCGCCGCAGGCCGGTGAACTTTTGGGGGCCTCTTGACCCCGGGTTCAGCCCATCGCGGCCTGGGCCTTGACCGCGTCAGACTCGTGGTGGCGGCCCACCTCCTGCAGGAAGGCGGCATAGTTTTGTCTCAGGTTGACGGCATCCTGGTTCTGGGGATGCCCCTGGGCTTCACAGATCTCCAGGGCCCACAGATAAAAGGCCTCGGCCTCAGCCTGTCGGCCCTGGGTATGGCGCAGGACGCCGAGATTGTTCAGAGTTTGCGCCAGATCCAGGTGTTCCGGCCCCAGCAATTTTTCCTGGATTTTTAACACCTGCTCCAGCAGATGTCCGGTTTCTTGAAACTCCTCGAAGGCATACGAGAGTTCCGCCGCGGCCTTCAAATACGTCAGGTTGGCGGGTTGCAGGTCGGCGGCCAGTTGGTAATATTGCGTCGCCCCAAAGTAATTGAAATCAGTTTCCGCCAACTGCCCGAGGAGAAAAGCGGCCCCCGCGGCCAGTTTCTTGTTCCTGGCTACAGCCAGTTGCGAACCCGAGGCCTCGGCTGCCTGCTGATTGCCCAGGGTCTGGGCCCGTTTCAACAGAGCCGCCGCCTTCCCCGTCGCCCCGCGCTTCAGGGCCATCCGGGCCAGGGCGAGCTGGTTCGGGC
>JAHIKF010000343.1 GCA_018897875.1 Pseudomonadota bacterium
GGCACCCCCGCTGAGGATCATGACCTCTATCTGGATAAACTACCAGCTTGCCAAGATCCTGCTCATCATGTAAATTATGTTTAAGGACGACCTGAGTAGTTACCTTATTTATTAAGTAAAGAAATTGATAAGTCTATAGCAAACCTGGATGGTACTACGTCTGAGCTGATGCACGACTTGGACCGCATCTGTATTCAGCGCCAATGGCTGACCAACGAGGTGCGGATCTCGCGCCTCCCCAAACCCACGGCCGCCCAAACGCAAATTTTGCAGGCCCTGGAGATCAACCTCCCCGAGGCTATATGTGTACCCAGTAAAAATTGACCCTGCTAATCTTATTTGATTTGTATTTTCAATATAATACCCTACTTTTTTATCCTTTCTTAGCTGGAACTTCCGGTAAAAAAAGCAGAAGGTGTGGTGAGCGATGCTCAATCCACACCTTCTGAATCTGGGTACTAAGGGGTTAACCCCAGGTAACTTCAGTGATGCCTTACATAGCCTTTTTGGCCTTAGGGGCTTTCTTAACTTTCCTAGCTTTCTTGTACTTTTTGCCCTTGTAAGGTTTAACCATGGCGCACACTTTTGCCGCCGCGTCTTCGGCCCTGGCTGCAGCCGCTTCAGCCTTGTTGGCTGCTGCGGAAGCGCGAGGGACGGGGATCTTGGCATCATTTGCGGCCATTTCAGCCTTTACTGCCGACGCAGCTGCCCGATCTGCAGAAGCTTTAGCTTGCTGTGAGTACATTGAACACTCATCATAGTACTTTTGGCAGCAGCCAGCACCTCCCAGCACCAGGGCAAAGACCGCGAGGAGAGCCAAGGCATAGCCTTTTCTCAATACCTTCCTCATCGATTACCCCCTTCCGGAGAGAATTTTTCACTCCCCATTAGCTGAAAACCCTAGGTGCTTTACTTCCGCATCTTCTTCATCAGGCATGCCTCAGCTTTCGCTGCCGCTGCCTCAGCCCGATCAGCCGCTGCCTCAGCCTTATCAGCCGAAGCTTTCGCGTCTGCCGCCGCCATTTCGGCGTTCCGCGCCGCGCTGTCCGCCTTAGCAGCCGAAGCCGCCGCTTGATCAGCGTACATTTTGGCTTCGTCTACGCTCTTCTTGCAGGCGTCGCAGCACCCCATTCCCAAGGCTGCAACAAACGCCAAGAGAATGGCCAGTGCAAAGCCTTTCCTTACCAAAGCTTTCCTCATCATCTATCCCCCCTTCTCAAAGAGATGGTTTAAGGTAAGTAAGATGCCCACATTAAATAATAATGGGCTAAAAATATCAAGAAAAATTATGGCCTCCCGTCTTTTTTTTTCCAGACTCCGGGGGCGGAGCCATGAGACCTTAATTTTGATTAACTATAAGGATTGGCTGGAAGATTTCAAGTAAAAACTTTCCTATCTGAAACTTTTTTTTCAGGCACTAGGGCTCTATCAGGATAACATATTGGTATTATTTGTTAATATTGATTGCCTGTTTCGCCCCCCGGAGCATAAAAATTCATCTCCCCCCAGTTTTCTCCCACCCGCAAATCCACCGTAAGGGGAACTTTCAGCCGGACTACCCCCTCCATGACCCGGCGCACCAGCCGGACAGTGTCGGCCAATTCGGCCCGGGGGACTTCAAATAAGAGCTCGTCATGAATCTGGAGGATCATCATTCCGGACAGGTTCGCCCCTTGCATGGCCGATTCCACTTCCAGCATGGCGGCCTTGATGATATCCGCCGCCGTCCCCTGGAGAGGAGTATTGATGGCGCTGCGCTCCGCCTCCTGCCGGACGATGCGGTTGCTGCTGTTGATCTGGGGGGTCTGGCGCCGGCGCCCCATGAGCGTGGTCACCCACCCCTGTTCCCGGGCCTGCTGCAAGGTCTCCTCCAGATAGGCTTTGACCCGGGAGTATTTGGCAAAATACCGCTGGATGAATTCATTGGCCATGCGGTTGTTCACCCTGAGCTGTTTGGCCAGACCGAAACCGCTCATGCCGTAAATGATGCCGAAGTTGACCACCTTAGCCTGACGCCGCATATCCGAGCTCACCAGTTCCGGGTGGATACCGAACACTACCGCCGCGGTTTGCCGGTGGATGTCGATCCCGTCCTGGAAGGCCTTGAGCAGCGCCGGGTCCTCCGAGAAATGCGCCAGGATGCGCAGTTCCATCTGGGAATAATCGGCGCTGAGAAAAACGTGTCCCGCGTTCGGCACGAAGGCCTGGCGAATCTGCCCGCCTAACTCCCCCCGGACCGGGATGTTCTGCAAATTGGGGTCCCGGCTGCTCAAACGCCCGGTGGCCGCCACCGACTGGAGAAACGTAGTGTGCACCCGTCCGGTGGCCGGGTCCGCCAGCTTCAGGAGGGCATCGACGTAAGTTGATTTGAGTTTGCCCATGCTGCGGTACTCCAGAACCTTGGCGGCGATGGGACTCTCTTGCTCCAGGGCCTGGAGGACTTCCACGTCGGTGGAGAAGGCGGTCTTGCCCCGGGTCTTCTTCTGGGGCGTGAGCTTCATTTTCTCAAAGAGGATGCGGCCCAATTGCTGGGGCGACTGGATGAGGAATTCCTCCCCCGCCAGGGCATAGATCTCCCGTTCCAGCTGCTGCATCGCCACTTCCAGGTCCTGGCCGAAGCGCCGGAGAAATCCCTGGTCCAGGAGAATCCCCCGGGCCTCCATGCGGGCCAGGGTGCCCAATAACGGCAATTCCAGGCCGGCATAGAGCTCCCAGAGACCTTCTTTTTCCAGTTCGCTCTTCAACCGGGGCCAGAGCCGGAGCGCCACCTCGGCCCGCTGGGCGGCATACTGGCAGGCCAGATCCCGGTCCAGCCCCACCGCCGTGGCGGGTCGGCCCGCCAACTCCCGGGGAGCAGGCAGGTTGAGCCCCAGGTAGTGCAGGGCCACATTTTCCAGGGTCTGCTCATACCGGGCCGGGTTGAGGAGATACGAGGCCACCAGAATGTCGCCGGTGATGCCCTTGAGGTCCGGCCCGAACCGTTGGGCCAGGAGCAGGGCGGCCTTGAGATCCGCCCCCACTTTGGCGATGCCCGCATCGGAGAACACCGGGCCCAGCTTCTCCCAGACGGCGCGGTTTGACTCCCCGGGTGCCAGGGGAATATACGCCCCCTCCCCAGTCCGCCACGCCAGGCCGATCCCGGCCAACTCGGCCAGCACCGGGTGCTGCTCGCTCATGACGAAGCTCAGGGCCATGTGGCACAGGCTTCCAGCCTGTGGTTCACCCGCGCCCCGGATGGCCTGGACCACCTGGTCCAGGTCATCGGGCCCGTGCACCAGGGATCCGGTCACCCCGGGTTGGCTATCAAACCCCAACTCCTTCACCAATTTGCTGAATTCCAACTCCATGAACAATTGGCGCAGGGCCTCCCGGTCCGGGGGGCCGGGATGCAGCGCCTCCAGATCCACCGTCAGGGGCACCTGGGCCTCGAGCTCGGTCAATTGGCGGCTGAGCCGCGCCTGTTCAGCATGTTCCTGTAATCGGGCCTTCAATGCCTTTTCTTTAATTTCATCTAGATGGGCCAGCAGATTTTCCAGGCTGTGATACCGGGCGATCAGCTTGAGCGCGGTTTTCTCCCCGATGCCCGGCACCCCCGGGATATTGTCGCTGGCATCGCCCGCCAGGGCGCGCACCTCCACCAGTTCCCCGGGTTTCAGGCCATATTTCTCCCGGATAGCCGCCGGGTCATAGCGCACCTCTTTCATGGGATCCCACATGTCCACCCCGTCGGCCACCAGGGGCAGGAGGTCCTTATCCCCGGAGATGATCTCCACCGCAAAGCCCTCTTCCCGGGCCCGCCGCACCAGGGTGCAGATGAGATCATCGGCTTCATACCCCTGATGCACCACGGAAGGCAGGTTGAGGGCGTCGATAATCTTCTTTATATAGGGGAGCTGGGTCACCAGGGCCTCGGGCATGGGCGGCCGGTGCGCCTTGTAGTCGCCGTAGAGTTGGTGCCGGAAGGTGGGCCCTTTGGCGTCGAATACCAGGGCCAGGTGCTGGGGCTGCCGCTCCCGGAGCACCTTGAGGAGCATGGTGGTCACCCCGTAGGCGGCGTTGGTGGGCACTCCCCGGGTGTTGGATAGGGGCGGCAGGGCGTGAAAGGCCCGGTAAAAATAAGAGCTGATGTCGATAAGATAGAGGACGCGGGGGAGGGTTTCCATCACGGGTATCCTTTTCCCCCTTATAGCCACTACCGCCTGCCCTGTCAACTTGAGAAGGATACTTGGGGCGGGTAAGTCTAGACTTGCATACCCGGGGCCTTCTCTGAGTAAGCACTTTAGCGCTTCGCACCGGGAAGATGCCAGTTAACCAGCTTCTACCTCTAACTAAAGAAAATTCAACTGCTGGCGGTTAAGCAGCCGGAAAGGCAGCAGCTGACACGCAGACAGGCCGCAGGCTCAAAAAAAATTAATCACGCCTAATCTTTCGGCCCGCTCTTTGCAAAACTCTAGAAAAAGGAGGCAAGAGACATGGTGGCCTGGTTGTGGAGCGGCGCAGTGGGCCTGACAATGGTGGGGGCGCTGTTCTTTTGGGGAGCCCGGGTGTTGGCGATAGAAAGCCTTTATCTCGACAGTAGCGCCATCTTGGGGCTGGCCCTGATTCTGGTGGGCCTGGCCCAGCTCTGATGCCGCCTGGTTTTCTCTGCCAGATATACCCGTCGGGGATGAAGCCGGTTTCCGCTCTCTATCCCGTTACCCTGACGATCTCAGGCGATGGGGCGGGCCTTCCCGAAACACGCCCTTGGAAGGTTACAGGCTAAGAGACAATCCCATCCTGGGGACGGTGCCATGCCGTCTTCAGGAACTCCGGCAGGTAAAACTCTGCGAGTTCTTATGCCGAATTTATAGATTCTTTAGGAGGTTCACATGAACAGGGTGATGTTAATTGGCAGACTGGGTAAGGACCCGGAGTTCCGCTACACGCCTGCGGGGACGGCAGTTGCGAAGTTTACCCTAGCCACGGATCGGTGGAAAAAGAAAGGGCAGGAGCAACCGCCGGACTGGCATCGCATTACGGTCTGGAGCAAGTTAGCCGAGGTCTGTGCTCAGTATCTTACCAAAGGCAAACAGGTAATGATCGAGGGCCGCATTGAGTATGGGTCCTATGAGAAGGACGGGGTGAAGCACTACACCACCGACATCATCGCGGAGAACCTGGAGATGCTGGGGCGGCAGGGTGAAAGTGAATCCAGGGAACCGTCCAGGCCCGCCGGGGTTCAGGAGGACGATATTCCTTTCTAACTATCAGGCCGTCACCGGGTGGAAGGTTAACCCCGTATTAGTCTTGAACTCCCGGCTTATCGGATAAAGCGGCATATGAAATGGCAGAGTCGATGCCCTAGTGACTCTGCCGCCAGCGGTTAATTAAAAGCCCGGATGCCTTTAAGCCGCCCTGGGAGACCCTTCAGGCCGCCAGGCTTTTATGGAAAAAATGGAAGAGTCGGCGCTGCCTGTTCCTGGATAATTCCGCACCTGTGCCCTCATACCCGGGGCTTGCCCCAGATCTCCAGGACCGAGAGCTGCA
>JAHIKF010000344.1 GCA_018897875.1 Pseudomonadota bacterium
CCTGGGAGAGATGACCGCCGGGGTCGCCCACGAGGTCCGCAATCCCCTGGGGATCATCAGTTCCACCGCCGAACTCCTGCAGGAACGGTTGGCCCGCTATGAACCCAAAAATCGCCTGGCCCAGATCATCGTGGAAGAGTCCAACCGCCTCAACGAGAAAGTCACGGAATTCTTGGATTTTGCCCGGCCCCGCAGCCCCAACCTCCGTCCCTGCGATCTGGAGGCGACCTTAAACCGGGGTCTGGAATTGCTGGCCCCCGAGATCGACCGCCTGGGCATCAAAGTCACCCGGGAATATCAGCTTGACGGCCAGGCCCTCATGGTTGACCAGGATCTCCTGTACCAGGCCTTCTTGAATATTCTCCTGAATGCCATCCAGGCCATGCCCCTAGGCGGCCACCTGACCGTGTCCATTAAGCCCGGTCCTCAGGGTCAGGGGGGAGAAATACGCTTCCAGGATGATGGCGAAGGCATCGAGCCCGAGGCCTTGAATAAGATCCTCAACCCTTTTTTTACCACCAAGGAAAAAGGCAGCGGCCTGGGACTGCCCATCGTCAAAAGCATCATCGAAGCGCATCAGGGCAGCCTGGAAATCAGCAGCGCCCCGGAAACCGGCACCACGATCACCATCACTCTACCCGCCTTGGCGTTGTAAAAAGTAAGTTGACGATTGCGGCCATTGACGGTTGACTGTCCGGCCCCTTGATAAGCGAGTTCAGACCACCATGGATACCATTCTAGTCGTTGATGACGAAAGCAATTATCTCACCGTCATGGAGACCCTGCTGGGGGAGGCCGGCTATGAAGTTCTGACTGCCCCCAGCGCCATTGAGGCCTTGAAGATCAGCGCCGCGGCCGATCTGGACCTAGTCCTCACCGACATGAAGATGCCCAAGATGACCGGCATCGAGCTCTTGGAAAAATTGCAGCACCTCCAACCGGATCTGCCGGTGATCATCATGACCGCGTTCGGCACCGTGGAAAAAGCGGTCTCGGCCATGAAAAAGGGCGCCTTCGATTACATCCTCAAGCCCTTCAAGAACGACGAAATCCTGGTGACCATCGCCAAGGCCCTCAAACACCGCCATCTTATCCTGACCAACCGCCTGCTGAACCAGGAATTGGAAAAAAAATACGGCTTCCCCAACATTGTGGGAGAGTCCCGGGTCATGGAGGAAATCCTGGCCCTGGTGAAAAGGGTGGCTGGGTCTCGGGCCACGGTCCTGATTACCGGCGAGAGCGGCACCGGCAAGGAACTCATCGCCCGGGCCATCCACCTGTGCAGCGCCCGGGCCGCCAAAAGCTGCATCTCGGTCAACTGCGCCGCCTTGACCGAAACCCTGTTGGAGAGCGAACTCTTCGGGCATGAACGGGGCGCCTTTACCCACGCCGTGGCCATGCGCAAGGGCCGGTTCGAATTGGCCGACGGCGGCACCCTGTTTATGGATGAAGTGGCGGAAATGTCCCAGGGCCTCCAGGTCAAGCTCCTGCGGGTGCTCCAGGAGATGGAATTCGAGCGGGTGGGCGGCGTCCGCACCATCAAGGTGGATGTCCGGGTGGTGGCGGCCTCCAACCGGGACCTGAAAGAGGAGGTGGAGGCCGGGCGTTTCCGGGAGGACCTGTTCTATCGCCTCAACGTGGTCCACCTCCACCTGCCGCCCCTGCGCCAGCGCCAGGAAGACATCCCCCTGTTAGCGGCTCATTTCATTAAAAAGTATGTCCAGGAAAACCTCCGGGACAAGACCCGCATCACCCCGGAAGCCCTGCAGGTGCTGATCCATTACGCCTGGCCGGGTAACGTCCGGGAGCTGGAAAACGTCATGGAGCGAGCGGTCATCCTGTGCAGCCACAGCACCATCAGCCCCCAGGACCTGCCGGCGGAGCTGGCTCCGGCCCCGGCTGAGTCCCGGCTGGACATCGACCGCTTCATCCCCCTGAACACCCCGCTGCCCGAGGCCCTGGATTCCATCGAGGAGCAGATGATCCGCCGGGCCCTGGAAAAAAGCGGCCAGGTCCAGGTCCGGGCCGCCGAATTATTAGGCATCACCAAGAGCCTGTTGCAGTACAAATTAAAAAAGTATCATTTGACGACTTGAACCCGTGGCTCCGGCGTCTCGCCGGTGCTTTGGATAAAAAGGTGGGGCTGGCCTTAGTGGGGCGGGCGTCCCCGCCCGCCAGCCTCATCAGGACGGCCATGGACCGCCCTATAATTAAAATGGATTGAGAATATTAAGGTTACTTAATGAGGAACATTGTCAAAGATATAGAACAGCTTGAAGTGGCAGGTGATTTAATAGATAAGGATACTCCTACAACATCTCGTCTTGCATTATTTCTTATTGACAATTTTGCCGAACTTATCATGTATCGTATTGCTTTGTACAAGTTTGCACGCGACGATCAATGGAAGACAATGAGGCCAAGCAAATATCCCTTTAAAAATAGGGAGGATATAAAAAACCATTTTGATTCTAAACTTAATTTTATCTTAAACGATCTTAAATTAATTGAGCAGTCTGATGCTTCAGTCTTTAGAGTGGGACATAAACTTAGAAATGAAGCTTATCACAACGGCATCCTTAGAGAAATAATAATAACTCCTGTCACTCGCACTTATTTCAAAACAATTTGCTCAATCTTCCAAAAGCTATGGGTTGGTTCTTCGGTGCTGCACACTTATTCTACCGCAAATGAGTTAAAAGATTTTCTTATGAAATATGGGATAGAGGCTGATATATTGACTCATCATGCATTAGGCCAAATTTGTCAAAGAATTTTAAATGGTAGAGATATAACGGTAGTTAAATTAGCAAAAGCCATCTCAGATGATTTAGCTACAAGAATTCAAGATACACTCGATATAATTCATGAGTTATCCTCAGGTCCTGCGGCAATGTCCCCTGATGAAGGCCTAAAATGGTTACAATTCCGGGAAGAGGGTGGGATGGAATTTGGACAAACTAAAAATGATGAAGAATTTCGCTTGTTTTGGGAGGAAGTCCGAACGAAACTCGCATCCTTTAAACCTAAGGTTACGTCAAATACATTAAATAATTGGATCAAAAAAGCTAATACAATTAAGACTGAAAAAGATAAAGGAAACATTTTGCAAAAATATTGGACAATAGATAAGCAATTTATAAATATAGAAAGCATGGTTCGAGAGGAATTATTTAGGTATGAGGAAGAAATACCATAGTAAAACACATTTATGGTGGACATCAACCACTATATTTTCAACCGCGGAGGATTAGTGAAACCCGAACAATTCCCCGACGACATCCGGCCCCACCTCATTCCCGCACCCACCGGGGAGATGGTCTACCGCTGCCTGGAGTGCGGCGCTGAATTCGCCATTACCGAGCTGCTCTACACCTGCCCCCATTGCCGGGGCTTGTTCATGCTGGAGGATAAAAACGCGGCGCGTCTGGCCGAGCGCCCCGGGGCCTTCTGGCGGCGGCTGTTCGACTATCGCCGCATGCTCAATCTCCCGGCCCTGAGCGGCATTTTCCGGTACTACGAACTCATCGCCCCGGTGATCCCGCTCACGGACATCATCTACCTGGGTGAAGGCCACACCCCCCAGGTGGCGGCCAACGCCGACCTCAAGACCGAGGTGGGCGCGCCTTTTTATTTCAAAAACGACGGCCAGAACCCCAGCGCCTCCTTCAAGGACCGGGGCATGGCCGCGGCCCTAAGCTACCTGAACTTCCTGGTGAAGCAGCCCGGCGCCGGCCGCGTGCTGGCCATCTGCGCCTCCACCGGTGACACCTCGGCCTCGGCGGCGCTTTATTCCTCCTACCTGGGGGAACAGGTGGCCTCGGCGGTGATCCTGCCCCACGGCAAGGTCACGCCCCAGCAGCTGGCCCAGCCCCTGGGCAGCGGCGCCCAGGTCCTGGAGATCCCCGGCGTCTTCGACGACTGCATGAAGGTGGTGGAGGCCCTGGCGGACAACTACCAGGTGGCCCTGCTCAATTCCAAAAACTCCTGGCGCATCCGGGGCCAGGAGTCTTATGCCTATGAGATCGCCCAAACGTTTGACTACGATCTGGCGAAAAAAACCGTGGTGGTGCCCATCGGCAACGCCGGCAACATCACCGCCATAATGCAGGGGTTTCTGCGCCTCCACGACCTGAAGATTATCGAGACCTTGCCCCGGGTCGTCGGGGTCCAGTCCCGCCACGCCGACCCGGTGTTCCGCTACTACCTGGAGCCCGATAAAAGCAAACGCGTCTTCGTGCCGGTGACGGTTAAGCCCAGTGTGGCCCAGGCCGCCATGATCGGCAACCCCGTGTCTATGCCCCGGGTGATCCGCCTGGCGGCAGAGTATCACCGCCGGGCCGGGGCCGACGCGGTGGCCGTGGTCCACGTCAGTGAACAGGAGATCATGGACTCCATGCTCCTGGCCAACCGCCACGGCCATATTGCCTGCACCCAGGGGGGCGAATCCCTGGCCGGCCTCAGGGCTGCCCTGGCGGAAGGTTTGCTGGGCCGGGACGAAACCCCGGTGCTGGACGCCACCGCCCACCACCTGAAATTCATCGGCTTCCAGCAGATGTACTTCGAAGACGCCTTCCCGCCGGAATTCGAAGTGACGCCCAAGGCCGCCTACCGGAACCGGCCCCGACTCCTCACCCCTAAAACCGATAAGCCGGAGGAGAAGACCGCGGACCTGGCCGGGCAAATCGCCGCCTTGCTAGACTTGACGCCCAAGGCCGGGCGGTAGGGCGAGGCGAGGGCCGGGGATAAACCATGCCCCCGGTAACTTCCCGCTGCCACCCCCTGGCTAACCTTTACCCACAAGTAAGGGGGAAGAGGAAAAATTTCTCAACTACTCTGTTGAACAATTCGCCACAAGGAGGTCTTATGGCACTAACTGTAGGCATGACCCAGGAGATGCGGCTTAAAACCGGGCCGGAGCATACCGCCCAAAAATTTTTCTCCGAAGTTCCCGATGTCTTCGGCACCCCCTTCCTGGGAGGGTTGTTCGAGGGCGTGAGCGCCGCCTTGATGGCCCCCCACCTGGAGCCCGGGGAAACCTCGGTGGGGATCTCCATGAACCTGAAGCATACCGCCCCCACCCCTCTGGGCATGGAAGTGCGGGTCGTCACCGAGGTCACCCAGGTGGAAGGCCGGAAGATCACTTTTAAAGTGGAAGGGTTTGACGAGAAAGAAAAGATTGGCGAGGCCGTGCACGAACGTTTTATAATTGATGCCGCGAAGTTCAACAAGCGGGTGGAGGGCAAAAAAAGCTGAACCCGGACAATCCATCTCTGGATTTTCCTTACGACTTGGTGACCCTGGGGCATTTTGAGGCCGGCGGCGGCTGGGAGGCCCAGATCCGCCAGTACGTCCGCAAAAAGTACCGCCAGGACCTGGAGGGGCTGGCCGGGGTTGACCCCCAGGCCCTGGCCGGGCTCTTCCGGGGGGAACTGGTGCCCGGCCGCCCCTACGCCACCATCCAGTGGGTGCTGCGGCTGGCGCCCTTCCGCCCCCTGGAACTCTTCCTGCTCTTCGACCAGGACCCCGAGTTCGGCACGGACCTCAGGGTCTTTTATGCCCGGAAAAGCCTGGCGGTCCCCACCGAGGACGCCTACGTCTTTGCCTGGGATTATGTGGCCTTGCTGGCCCGCTATGGCCGGGGGCAGTTTCCCCTGACGAATACCGGTCCCGGTCCGGAGTGGCTGCCGTTCGCGGATTTTGCCCCGGACGGGGCGGGCCCCATGCAAGACGTGTCCCTGGGAGCCCGGGAGGAAATCCTGGAAAGGGTGACCCCCGAGGTGGTGGAGGTGGCCGTCCGGCGGATGGATTGCGGGATTTTCGCCCAGACCGGCGGGTCCTGGGAGGTGACCTGGCCCCTTTTGGGCGACCTGTCTTTCCGGTTCAGATATGGCCCGGCCGGCTCGGAGATGGCCTTTGACAGCCATGGGGCTCGGAAGTACGCCCCGGAATTTCTCATGAGCTTAACCTGGCTGTATATCAATGGGCTCCTGAGGGAGTGTCGCCAGGTGGACGACACCCTCCCGAAGCTTTCCGCCTATTTTTGACCACATGAAATGTATTCAATGCCATAAGGCCAGTATCGTCCTGCGCCCGACGTGAAGTGGGGTGGAAATCGGCTGCCCGGGGTGCGGCCGCGTCTATTCGGCCGCCGAGATCAAAGAACTGGTCAGACAACATCAACTGGCCGGCCCGGGGAGACCGCCAAAGCCCCAGCCGGTCAAATAATGAGGTCTCATGAGTGCTCAACTGAAAGATTTGACCCGTATGAACCAGGCGAGCCCGGCCCGGTCGGGTATGGTCAAGGTCAGCTACGGAGTCCATAACCTGGAGGCGGCCATCGCCGGCAAATCCGTCAGCGAGGTGCGCCAGTCCCTGAAGGAGCCGTTGAACATCGACCCCCGGGCCCTGGCCCTGGTGAACAGCCGGGACGTGGCGGCCTCGTATATCCTGCAGCAGGGTGACCAACTGGAGTTCGTGCGCCTGGCGGGAGAAAAAGGTAGGGACCGCCGGGAGCGGCCTTGACCGGGGCTGGGGCGCTGGTGGTATGATTCACAAATTGTATGGTAAAAAACGAGCCATATTTTGAATACCGGGTGTTTTAAGTCCCCCTTTTTTAAAGGGGGATTTATACCAAGTTGCAGTTTATAGACAATTAATGATCCAGTCGAAGCCTGTGGTAGAGGCGACCAATTCCTTGTCATTTTCCAAGGCGACTAACGCTGCCAC
>JAHIKF010000345.1 GCA_018897875.1 Pseudomonadota bacterium
GTTAAAGGTACTTCCCCGGTATCGGTGTTTGGGTCGGGGGCTGACAGTACGGACGAGAGCCGGGCCAGGGGCAGGGGCGGCCGGGGCCGGTCGCTGCTGTACCGTGGCTGCTGCGCTGTGGGGCGCTGGGGGTCCAGGTAGGGCAGGCAACCAGTGCACAGGCACAGGGAAGCCAGGGGGCTGGGCAGTGGTGCACCGGCGGTGGTGGCTCCGGAGGGGGCCAGGGGCCACGGCAGCCCCCCTGGGTGGCGCCGCCTCTCCTCTTGATGGTCTACACCACCATGGCGCTGGCCAGGTGGTGCGGTGGGCCAGGGAGGCGCCAGGGGCCGGGGGCGTCCACGGCTGGGTGGTCAGATGGGAGTGATTCCCCCACGGCCGGGCTGGCGGGAGCACCCGGGGACCCCGGTATGGGGCGCCGAAGGCTGACGGAACCCGGCTTGGAAAGTCATTTTTCTTCCATTACACTTAGGACAAGACTCAACAATATAGATTCATAAGCAAATCCCGGGGGCGATCCGCAGCCCCAGCCCGGTCTGCGCGCTCTCCGGCTGGCCTACCCACTCGTTTTTCACCAGGAACACCGATAACTCCAGGTCCCACAGGAAATCAACGAAGTTATCCTGAATCGGTTTGCCGTTATAGGGCACGACCAACCAACCTTCCCGTTTGACTAAATGACCCATATCGGGCCGCCCCCCAGGCCGGTCCTGTGGCGCTCATGGAACCGGAGGCGCCGGCCGCACTCCTGGACCTGATTGCCCTTCCCACCCCCCAGCATGACCTTGAACTGCCTGGGAGCCCGGAACATTTCCTTCATCATCTCGTAACCTTCTTGCCGGTTTTATCGGCATTTTCAATGCACTCCAAAAGTTGGACGATATTCTCCTGCACCGGGCACCGACAGGAAGGCCACGGACCTGCTATCAGAGGCACCAAGGGGGCCAAGAAGCCACGATCAGGCGTGGCCCAGGGGGTATGGGGGTGCTCCTGAAAAGCCCCGGAATCGCCCCCGCCCAGATTTTTGCTTATAAATTTTTGGGCCTGGGTCCCATCCGGGGGGGGTCTATTTTCCCGGACTGAAATTTTGAAAAAATTTCCGGACGGGGCATATTGACCAGGGGGGGACGGGACTCCGATCCCGGGGTTTCCGATTTCGGGCCGGGGCTGACAGTACCCCTCTTGGGGACCGGAGGGGCCGGGGCGCGGCCAAGGTTGAGCCCGAGGAAGAAACACCAGGGGGCGGCCAATCGCCTTAGGACGGGGCTCTCACTGCTTCAACCGGGCCTTTAGCCAGGACATAAACACACCCCTGCCGGGTTGGATCGGGGATTCGGAGTCGAATGGGTGGCCGGGCCATCGGTGCAGGCGGCGGCGGTCCCACATGGCCGCGGCGGGCCAAGGGAGAAGAACCTATCACCCAGGACCGTTAGCACATATGGTTTGGGTATTAAAGTATTTTTGCAGGACCCAAAGGTGCGGAGATATAGCAGATATTGAAAGGCGGTTTCATTAACTTTCCCCCAAAAGTTAATAACGAAGCCTCCCCGCCCATCCGCTGCAACGAAAAGTTAGGTCCTCGTAAGAAGGTCATCAATCGGCAACGATGTACTCCAAGAATCGAGAGCGCAATTCGGCATCCGCGGCTACCAGTCCCCGGAACTCCACAATACCACGATGGAATCCCCTGACCAGTTCATCAATGTTGAGTGTGAGCCGACCATGGTTATGAAACCAGTATCTATTAAGACCAGGGTTGCGCCCCCAAGCAACATTGGCACCAGGGTAACCGTGAACAAACCCACATCGAAATACCTCGTAGAGCCATTCGTCACCACCGGATTTCCTTTTCGGCGTTGGAGGTAAAGTCATTGCGTCAGATTCGTTCAAGAAATCACTCATGCAACACTGCAAGAATGTTTGGAAACGCTCGAAGTCACGACGACGGTATCCTGAAGGACCTTTCTTTGGAGGCCCACCCTTTAAGAGAACTTTACCCAAGGCATTGATATAGCAGCAGACTATGATGCACGTACCAGAGTTGGTGCAATGATATTCCGCTCTTTCATGTCCTTCGGGGTGTTTAGCATTGTACGCGCCGTTGACGTTCTCTTCCATCCACCTGAGCCTTTGTTCCATTGCGTCCTCTTTAGCCTCTGTCATTGTGGTTTCCTCCGAGACCAGTATCTAACAATAATTAGATTGATCTGCATAAGCGGAGATTCGGTTTCCTGTCAAACCGAGGCTATTTTTATGTCCGAAGATGGTCGACAGATTCCAGGAAGGTGCAGAAGAAGTCACTGAAACGCATAATTAGCGACCGGACCTGGGGCTTTGACAATTTGTAGCACAAAAAATGGGAGTGAATGTGGCTGTATAAAGTCTTTAATAATGCGAAGTTGAGAGTCATGAAAGGCATCAGTAGTTTTTACCTCTATTAGAGTAATTTGATTATCTTTGACAATAGTTAAGTCTGGCCAACCCGCCCTATAACTATAAGGATCAGTCATGAAACGACTAAGTATTTCAGATAACAGTTTTATACCAAGGGAATCGTAGAGTCCCATGACAACATCTTCGCTGACTCCCTTGTAGTAATCTTTAACAAAAGAATTTGCGTAAATTTCTCGGAAGTTATCAATGGTTTCGTTCCGATTGGCCTGGATTATAGAGCTAATAAATTGTTTTTTCTTATTTTTATGAATCGTTAATTGGGCTTCCAAAAACCTCTGAATAGCGTCTGTTCTGTCCTGAAAGATATTTATTTTAACCAGGAATCTAAAAATCATTGATTTGAGCAGAAGGAGTAACGGACCTCCTTCGCAGCAAGTTCCAATATACCCTCTTTGGAGAAAGAACTCTAATGCGGCAGTCTCTGGTTTTGAGAATTCTTTTTCGGCTACAACCCATTTTTTTTCCAAACGTGGTAAAGCCAACTGACGAAGTTCCACCTTGAGCTTGGCGCATTGATCTGCGATATTTTTTACTTCTTTTTTCTTTCCCACTGATAGCGGCCTCATTTTGAGTTTTTCAAGCCGCCTTTTTATATTGAAAACTCGGGGACTCTTCATTATATCTGCGAAGTCATATCCGGGTTTCTTCCCTTTACTTTTCATAAGTTTGTAGTAGTCATTGTAACTATGTAATAATATTTCACAATAAAGTTTTGCCTGATTATAGTCTTTAATCTTATACGCTTATTGCCATTGCTCCGAAAATAAGCTATAATTAACTAAATTAATTAGCTAAATGGAGCAATTATTGTGCAACAAGAAGACTTGAGTCTCCTGGCATTTCAAAAAAGGTTTAGGACCGAAAAAGCTTGTCAGAAACATCTGTTTCAGTTGCGTTGGCCTCAGGGTTATCGGTGCCCTCGTTGTCAGCACGACCAGGTTTACTTTCATCGGCCGCGTCATTTATATGCCTGTAAGGCCTGTGGTTACCAGACTTCGGTGACGGCCGGAACGATTTTTCATAAGACCAGGACGCCCCTGCGGAAATGGTTCTGGATGATCTTCCTGATGGGTCGACAGAAAAGCGGTGCCTCCATGCTGTCTTTGCAACGGATTTTGGAGATCCGGACCTATAAAACGGTGTGGACCATGGGGCATAAGATCCGCCAGGCCATGGCGGTGCGCGATAGTTCTTACCAACTGGCCGGGTTGATCGAGATGGATGATACCTATGTCGGCGGCCCCAAACCAGGCAAACGTGGCCGTGGCGCCGCGGGTAAATCCAAAGTCGTGGTGGCGGTGGAAACCCCGGGAGATAAACCACGGTTTGCCGCTATGCGCCAGGTGTCCAGGGTAAGTGGCGACGAGATTAAGGCAATGGCTCAGGCTTGCCTGGCACCAGAGGTGGTAGCCCGCACGGATGGTTGGCA
>JAHIKF010000346.1 GCA_018897875.1 Pseudomonadota bacterium
CCGCCCTGGATCTGTTGAGCGCCCCGGAGTTTCTGGCCGGGGTGCGGGAGCAAGGCGTTTTTTTATCCAAGCGCTTAGCGGCCATGCAGGCCGATCTCCACGTCATCAAAGAAGTGCGGGGCCTGGGCCTCATGTGGGGCCTGGAATTGACCCAAGAGGGGACGCCGGTGGTGGCGGCCTGCCGGGAGCGGGGGCTGCTGCTTAACTGCACCCAGGGCAACGTCATCCGGCTGCTGCCGCCTCTGGTCATCACCCCCAAAGAGCTTGACGCGGCCCTGGCCATACTGCGGGACGCCCTCAAGATGGTGTTTCCATGACCCGCCACCTGTTGACCATATTGGATCTGAGCCGGGAGGAGATCGAACACCTCCTGGCCCGGGCCCGGGAACTCAAGGCCCTCCATCGCCGGGGCCAGAACCCCACGCCCCTGACGGGGAAAACCCTGGCCATGATTTTCGACAAGCCCTCCACCCGCACCCGGGTCTCCTTTGAGGCGGGGATCGCCCAACTGGGGGGCTCCAGCATCTACCTGGCCCCGGGCCAGACCCAGATGTCCCGGAACGAGCCCGTGGCCGACACCGCCCGGGTGTTGTCCCGGTACGTGGACGGGGTGGTGGTGCGAACCTTTGCCCAGGACACGGTGGCGGAACTGGCCCGCCACAGCACCATCCCGGTGATCAACGGCCTGACGGACACGCACCACCCCTGCCAGGTGCTCAGCGACCTCATGACTATGGAGGAGCGCTTCGGCGATCTTACCGGGCTCAAGGTGGCCTGGGTGGGGGACGGCAACAACATGGCCAACTCCTGGATCACCGCGGCCATGCACCTGGATTTCGCCCTGCACCTGGCCTGCCCGCCGGGCTACGAGCCCGACGCCGCCATCCTCGCCCAGGCTCAGGCCCAGGGCGCCCGGGTCTTCCTGGGCCAGGACCCGATAGCCGCGGTGGCCGGGGCCCTGGTGATCAACACCGACGTCTGGGCCTCCATGGGTCAGGAGGAGGAGACCGCGGCCCGGCTCCAGGTCTTTCAACCCTACCAGGTGAACGACGATCTGCTGAAACTGGCTTCCCCCGAGGCCATCGTGCTCCACTGCCTGCCGGCCCACCGGGGCGAGGAAATTACCGCCGAGGTCTTGGATGGCGCACAAAGCGCAGCCTGGGACCAGGCGGAAAACCGCATGCACTTCCAGAAGGCTCTGCTGGAGTGGCTGTTGGGATAGGGGCCAGGGACCAGAGGTTAGGGGTTAGTGAAAAAAAACTTAGTGGCACAGGCTTCCCAGCCTGTGCAAAATGTAGGGTGCGTTTTACGCACCATTAATAAAAGGCTGGTGGTGCGTTGAACGCACCCTACAACTTGGGAACGAGTTACACGGGAGAAACGGCCCCTATGAAAACCTTCGGCAAGTTAGTTTTTCTCGCCATATTTTTCGGGGTATTTCTCGGGGCCGCCCCGGCTGCAGCCGGCGAAGCCGGAAAGGTTTCCTGCTCCACCCCCGGCTGTGGTTATCACTATAACCTGAGGATAGGCGGCGGCATGAAATCACCCTCGCTGACGGGCTACTGCCGGTCCACCAAGCAATTTGTGCGCCTAAAACTCAAGAAATGGGAAGATTACCGGAAACCCCATTATTGCCCGGGGTCTAAAGAGCCGATGCAGCCAATTTATGAGCGTTCGCAAGTTGCCGAAATTCCCTGTCCCCAATGCGGCAATTTGACCCTACACTATGAAAGAAGGCTGTTATTCGACTGACCCGACTGTGCAAAATGAATGTTTTGAAGAGGTTATTTCAAATGGTTAGGCGTATTATATGGTCAATGGTGATAGTCATAGTTGCAGCCTATTTTATTTATAACTATTTGGATAATAGATCCAAAGAAGAATTGGAAAAAGCGGAAGCCAAAAAAACAGAAGACGCCATAAGAGAATCAGTAGCTGAATTAGTGAAGCGTACAAATGCTATTGATAATTGGTGGAAAATCCTAAGCAAAGATAAAAATATTAGCATGGCCCCGATTATCTCTATTGAATTGGAGCATCTTTGGATAGGAAGTCGTCCAATTCTTTTTGTTGGTACTATAAAAGATATCATTACCGATGATAACGATAATTATAAGATTAAAATTGAACAAAGTTTTAATTCAAGATATTTATTTATTGAAACAGAAATAATTTTGGATTTAAAATGTCCGAAGGCTAAAATTGATTCATTTCTTAATCAACACCCAAATATTTTTAAACAATACGGCTTTAAAAATGGCGTGGCAGTAGTAGCAGATATTAAAAAGATTGAAACGATCACAATGCCTGGCAAAGAAGATGGAACAAGCGAAATTAAAATTGGAAAAGGTAATTGCATTGACATCGTATACATAGGTCGTGTTCGGTTTTGATAAATCAAAAGCCAATTGAGTAAGGAATAATAAATGAAAACAATCAAGAAAATTGTCCTGGCCTACTCAGGCGGCCTGGACACCTCGGTGATCCTCAAGTGGCTCAAGGAGACGTATCAGTGCCCGGTGGTGGCCTTTGCCGCCGACCTGGGCCAGGGCGAGGAATTGGCGGAGGTGGCGGCGAAGGCCAAAGCCACCGGCGCCGACGAGGTCTATATCGAGGACCTCAAGGAAGAGTTCGTCCGGGACTTTGTCTGGCCCATGTTCCGGGCCAACGCCCTGTATGAGGGGGCGTATCTCTTGGGCACTTCCATCGCCCGGCCCTTGATCGCCAAGGCCCAGGTGGAGGTGGCCCTTCGAGTCGGCGCCGATGCGGTGAGCCACGGCGCCACCGGCAAGGGCAATGACCAGGTGCGTTTCGAGCTCACCTACCAGGCCCTGGCCCCTGATCTCAAAATTATCGCCCCCTGGCGGGAGTGGGACCTGGCGGGCCGGGCCGAGTGCGTCGCCTTTGCACAGAAGCACGGCATCCCGGTGCCGGTGACCCAGGAAAAACCCTATTCCAGCGACCGGAACCTGTTGCATATCAGCTTCGAGGGCGGCATCCTGGAAGACCCCTGGGCCGAGCCGCCGGCGGATATGTTTGTGCTTACCAAATCGCCGGAGGCGGCCCCGGATAAGCCGCAGTATGTGGTGATCGACTTTGAGCGCGGCGACCCGGTGGCGGTGGACGGCGTCGGCTTCAGCCCCGCTAATCTCCTGGCCCGGCTCAACGACCTGGGCGGCGAACACGGTATCGGCCGGGTGGACCTGGTGGAAAACCGCTACGTGGGCCTGAAATCCCGGGGGGTATACGAAACCCCCGGCGGCACCATCATCCGGGCCGCCCACCACGCGGTGGAATCCCTGACCCTGGACCGGGAAGTGATGCACCTGCGAGATTCCCTCATGCCCCGGTACGCTGAACTGGTCTATTACGGCTACTGGTACGCCCCGGAGCGCCAGGTGCTGCAAAAACTTATCGACGCGGCCCAGCAGCCCGTCACCGGCACCGCCCGGCTGAAACTCTATAAAGGCAACGTCACGGTAGTGGGGCGCAAGGCCCCCAAATCACTGTACCAGCCATCCCTGGTGACCTTCGAGGCCGGGGGCGATTACCAGCAGGCGGACGCCACCGGCTTCATTCGCTTAAACGCCCTGCGCCTGAAGATCCGCGCCAAGCTGGAGGGGAAGTGAGTTCAAAGTTCAAGGTTCAAAGTTCAAGGTTTTCAGGTTTTCAGGTTCTGGTTCTGGTTCTGGTTCTGGTTCTGGTTCTGGTTCTGGTTC
>JAHIKF010000347.1 GCA_018897875.1 Pseudomonadota bacterium
GGACTGGGCGAAACGGAAGCAGAGGTAGGTTAAGATCAAGACGAGGGACAGGGACAGGAGGATAAGGACATCCTCCAGATAATTTTTCGAACGGCTGGTCAGGACCAGCACGGTGGAGATGGCCCCGGGACCGCTGAGCAAGGGGAAGGCCAGGGGAACCAGGGGCACGTCCCGGTAGTCGGCAGGGTTGAGGCTGGAGGAGGTGTCGATGCGGTTGAAGTGACCCCGCCCCTCCAGCATATCGATGGCGATGCGAAAGAGGATGAGTCCGCCGGCGATTTGCAAGGCCGGCAGGGTGATCCCGAAGAACTGCAGGAGGATGCGCCCCACCACAATGAACAGGGTGAGGATGAGGAAGGCGGAGAGGCAGGCCTGCCAGGCCAGGCCCCGGGCGGTGGCGGGGGCGAATCCCGCCGATAGGGCCAGATAGGGGAAGATGTTGCCCAGCGGGTCGATGATGATGAACAGAGAGATCAGGCTGGTAACGAGAAACGCCCCGTGAGCCCACGGGAAACTAGGTTCCATGATTCAAATCGCCTCGCTGGAGAAGAATAAATTATGGCAAACTACCAGGTGAATAAAACCTACCAGGAAATTAACGATAAAATCAGGCGAGGTCAAGCGGTAGTGGTCACCGCCGAAGAGATTATTGACATCGTGCGCCGCAAAGGCGAGGTGGCCGCGGCCCGGACCGTGGACGTGGTGACCACCGGGACCTTTTCCCCCATGTGCTCTTCGGGGGCCTTCATTAATTTCGGCCATGCCAAGCCCCCCATCAAGGCGGCCAAGGTGTGGCTCAATCATGTGCCGGCCTACGCGGGCCTGGCAGCGGTGGATATCTATATCGGCGTCACCGAGCCCTGCGAGGAAGATCCCCTGAACAAGGTGTACCCGGGGGAGTTCAAATACGGCGGCGGCCATGTCATCCAGGACCTGGTGGCCGGCAAGGCCGTCCACCTGGTGGCGGAGGCCTATGGCACCGACTGCTACCCCAACAAGCGCCTGGAGCGGGAAATCACCCTGAGCCAGATGACCAATGCCATCCTGTGCAACCCCCGGAACTGCTACCAGAATTACAACGTGGCGGTCAACCTGTCGAACCGGACCATCTATACGTATATGGGGCCGCTCCGACCCCGGGCCGGCAACGCCAATTACTGCACCGCGGGAGAACTGAGCCCCCTGTTCAATGACCCGTACTACCGCACCATCGGCATCGGCACCCGCATCTTCCTGGGAGGAGGGGTGGGCTACGTGGCCTTCCCCGGTACGCAGCACAACCCGAAGAAACCCCGGGCGGAAAACGGGGTGCCGCTGGGTCCGGCCGGGACGCTGATGGTGGTGGGGGACCTGAAGTGCATGGACCCCCGGTACCTGGTGGGGGTGAGCTTTTTGGGCTACGGCTGTTCCCTGGCGGTGGGTCTGGGGATCCCCATCCCCCTGTTGAATGAGGAAATGGCCCACTTTTGCGGGATCAGCGATGCCGAGCTCCTGGCTCCCATCGTCGATTACGGCAGCGATTATCCCGCCGGCACGGGGCAGGTTTTGGGGCAGGTGAGCTACGCCCAGCTGAGGAGCGGCACCTTGTCTCTGGACGGTAAAGAACTGCCCACCGTGCCCCTGTCCAGCATGGTGCGCGCCCGGGAGATCGCCCAGCACCTGAAACAGTGGATCGAATCCGGCCGGTTTCTCCTGGGGGAACCGGTGGAGCCGCTGCCCCTGAATGACGATGCCCCCTGGATCAGCACCGCCAGCCGCGATAGTTGAAGTCCAGACGCGGAGCACCTGTAGGGGCGACCCGGCGGGTCGCCCCTGCTTTCTCCGCATATTCGGGAGATTTGGTGATTAAATCCCTGGATAATTACCTCCGGCGCCACCGGCGGGCGGCCCTGCTGTTCTCCGGCGGGCTGGATTCCAGTCTCCTGTTGGCCGCGGCGGCCATCGCCTTGGGGCCGGGGTTGACCGCCATCACCTTTACCGGACCCCACACCGTGCCGGGAGAGTTGGCCGCGGCCTGGGCCCTGGCCCGGCGCTTCCGGGTCGACCACGTGGTGCGGGAAATTGATCCCCTCAGCCTGCCGGAATTCCGGCACAACCGCCGGCAGCGTTGCTATGCCTGCAAGCAGGCCATCATTACCCGGGCCTGGGAGATTGCCGCCGCCCGGGGACAGAAGGTTTTGTGGGACGGCACCAACCTGGACGACCTGGCCGATTTCCGGCCGGGGTTTGTCGCACTCCGGGAACAGGGAGTCGAAAGCCCGCTGTTGGCGGCGCACCTGGGCAAGGCGGCCATTCGCGCCCTGAGCCGGGGTCTGGGTCTCGACCCGGCGCGGCCCTCCCAGAGTTGCCTGGCCACCCGCTTCCCCTATGACACCGAACTGACCAGGGAGGACCTGGCCCGGGTGGGCCGGGGCGAGGCCTGGCTGAGGCGCCGGGGCTTTTCCCGGGTGCGCCTCCGGGTCCAGGGAGACCGGGTTCGCCTGGAACTGGCGCCCTATGAGTGGCCGGCCTTCCTGGCCCCAAGGGTGCGCCGCCCCTTTAGGGTCTTCGTCATGGGTCTGGGGTTTACAGGCCTCTCCCTGGGGGAGACCGGTTGAAAGGGATTCATAAGAGATTGCAGTCAAAGGGTGGCACAGGCTTTCCAGCCTGTGCTTACGCAGGCTAAACGTCCATGAACCACAAATGTTGCACCCCCGAGGATGAAAATCCCCCCTACCCCCCTTTTTCAAAGGGGGGGTTAAAGTCCCCCTTTGACAAAGGGGGATTTAGGGGGATTTGGATTTTCACAGTACAGCCTGCGGCTACATTCTGTCAATTCCATAAAGGCGCCGACAGGCTCTATTGACCATGACCAAGACCATTCGGGCCCTGGGGCTCTTTTCCGGAGGGCTGGACAGCATGCTGGCCGCAGCAGTGCTGCGCGCCCAGGGTATCGACGTCACCCTCGTCACTTTCGTCACGCCGTTTTTCGGGGCGGCGCGGGCCCGGGAATCGGCCGCCCACCTGGGTCTGCCCCTCAGGGAGGTAGACCTCACCGAAAAATATCTGCCCCTCATTTATGATCCACCCCACGGCTGGGGCCGGGGCCACAACCCCTGCATCGACTGCCACACCCTCATGCTCCGGGAGGCCGGGGCCCTGATGGCCGCGGCGGGGTTTGACTTTCTCTTCACCGGGGAAGTTTTGGGACAGCGGCCCATGAGCCAGAACCGGGGTTCTTTGAACCTCATCGCCCGGGAATCGGGGTTTGCCGACCTGCTGCTCCGACCGTTGAGCGCCAAATCCCTGAAAACGACGCAACCGGAGGTCCAGGGCTGGGTGGACCGGGAACGGCTGTTGAACCTCAGCGGCCGGGGGCGCAAGCCCCAGTTGGCCCTGGCTCAGGAATTCGGCATCACCCGGTTTCCCGCCCCGGCGGGGGGGTGTCTGTTGACCGATCCGAGGTACGCGGCCCGGCTCAAGGAGCTGCTGCGGCACGTGCAGGAGGCCACCCGGTGCGATCTGGAACTGCTCAAATACGGCCGACACTTCCGCCTGCCCGGCGGCGCCAAGGCGGTGGTGGGGCGGATTCAGCGGGAAAATGAGGCGATTGAGACCTTGATATCTCCCGGGGATTTCCTGCTCAAAGTGGAGCAGTACCCCGGTCCGCTGGTCCTGGGGCGCGGGGTTGCATCCGAAGAGGACCTGGCCGCAGCGGCGGGGCTGGCCGCGGCCTACAGCGATGCGCCGGAGGGGGCGCCGGTGACCGTAACCGCCGAGCCCGGCGGCTCGGACCGGGTCTTCCACCTCACTACCCCGGCTAAAGACCGCTTTAAACCCTGGCTGGTGTGATGGGGTCGGTAGCAGAAGGAAGTTCCACATGGGCCTGCGGCCCACCCGTAATTCCAGGTTGCTGAGAAAAGTATTTTCAAGTCCGTAGAATGGTTTCCCAAGGCATTAAAATCCGTAGGGCGCGTCTCACGCGCCATTCTTGGTGCGTAAGACGCACCCTACGAAGGGAAATTACCTTTTTGAGCCCAGATTGGTGTAAATTATGAAAGTTTTGATGGGGCGGGCCTCCGCGCCCGCCCCCGTTGGTGGCACAGGTTTTCAAGCTGTGCACCCGCACCGGTAAGATACCGGTGCCACCAAGAACTTTTCAGACCTGGGATAAAAAGAAAGGGAGGGGCTGCGGCTTGCCGCCCCCTCCCTCAGATTGCCACTGCGGTTAATGAATTGTGACCGGCCGGTAGTAGGCCAGGGAGCCGTCCCGCCAGACCAAATCGTAACGCACCCCTTCCACGTTGATTTGCTTGTTCACCATTAACAGGGGGAATTCTGTCAGCCGCCCGTGGATGGGATGCGGCAGAATGGCGGTGATCAGGTTTAGTCCTTGCAATTGTTCCTCTGGTACTGCGAGACTTTGACCAGTTTCAGTTAACATCGCTTATTCCTTATCAGCAAACCCGGATGCAGGTCTACTTACTGTAAGTTTATTTCCCGGTAGCAGGAAGCTCTACTGGGGGAGAAATCAAATTACTCTCCTTTACCATATAAAATAATCATTCAGGATGGTAAACGCCAGGGGTGATGGCCGCATAAAATATGGGCCGGACAGGTTAGTTCAGGAGATAATCAGGCCGCCTCCGGCTTCAGCCCGCACCGGCGCCAACGGAACACCGGTGTTGCGGGTGGCATGGCGATTTGGCCGGAGAGGCTCTCATACTAATTACATGTCAAACATAGAGTATTAAGCCAATCGAAGTTTGTCATGGAGCGTACGATTTCCGGTTGTTGAGATAAGAAGTTTAAGCCATCTGAAAGAATATCAACGACTTCGTCCAGGGAATTAAGGGAGA
>JAHIKF010000348.1 GCA_018897875.1 Pseudomonadota bacterium
GAAAACCACGTTACTCAACCTCATCGCCGGGTTGGACCGCCCGGACTCCGGCCACCTCACGGTGCACGGCATCAACCTCCCGGCCCTCACCGAGTCCCAGCTGGCGGATTGGCGGGCCGCCAACGTGGGCTTCGTCTTCCAGTTTTATCATCTTATCCCGGTCCTCACGGCCTTTGAGAACGTGGAGCTGCCCCTGCTTCTCACCCGGTTGTCCCGGCGGGAGAGGAAGGAGCACGTGGACCTGGTCCTGGAACTGGTGAACCTGAGCGACCGCCAGAACCACTACCCGGGCCAGCTCTCCGGCGGCCAGCAGCAGCGGGTGGCCATCGCCCGGGCCCTGGTCACCGACCCCACCCTCATCGCCGCAGATGAGCCCACCGGCGACCTGGACAAAAAATCCGCCGGGGAAATCATGGACCTGTTGACTCGGTTGAACCGCGAGTTCCAGAAAACCATCATCATCGTCACCCACGACCCGGACGCCGCCGCCCACGCCGGCCGCATCCGCCGCCTCATCAAGGGGCAGTTGCTCAACGAATCCGAGCCCCAAGAGGATTAAGCGGCCGCCGCCCCGGTGGAATTGCGGCAAGGGGATTTAAATCATGGACATTACAGGCCCCATTCCGAAAAATGCCCGGGGCCGGTTTTATCACCTCGACTGCGCCCCCGGGGAACTGGCCCCCTATATCCTGACCTGCGGCGATCCCTTCCGGGCCCGAAGGATCGCCCGCCGGCTCACCCGGGTGGACATGCGGCGGAAAAATCGGGAGTTTCTCACCTATACCGGCATCTACCAGAACATCCCGGTCTCGGTCATGGCCACCGGCATCGGCGCCCCGGCCAGCGCCATCGCCATCGTGGAAGCGGCCAACTGCGTCACTCCGGTGACCTTTATCCGCCTGGGCACCTGCGGGGCCCTCCAGAGGGATATTGCGGTAGGGGACCTGGTCATCACCGCCTCGGCCCGGCGGGATGAAAATACCACCCATGCTTATACCCCGGCGGATTTCGTCCCCCAGGCCGCGCCGGAGATCGTCGCGGCCCTGACCCAGGCGGCCGGGAACCTCAAAGCGCCCTATCATGTGGGCCTCACCTGCACCACGGCGGATTTTTACGCTGGCCAGGGCCGGGAGGCCCCGGGGTTCCCCAGTTTAGACCCTCACAAGGTGGCCCGCCTCAGCCAGGCCGGGGTCCTCAACCTGGAGATGGAGATGTCCGCCTACCTGACCCTGGCCGCGGTTTCCACGTATCGGATCAGGGCCGGGGGCGTCTGCCTGGTCATCAATAACCGGGTGACCAGCCAGGGGATTCCTGCGGCTCACGCCCAGCGGCAGGCCGGCCGGCGCCTCATCGATGTGGGGTTGCTGGCCTTGGCGATGCTGGCGGCCAGAGATCAACAGGAGCAAAAATTCTAGCGGCACAGGCGTCTCGCCTGTGATCTCGCAGGCTGAACCCTGCGGCTACCAAGACCTTCTACCTGGTTCCCAAGCTGAGCCCGTAGGGCGGGAAAGCGTAGCGCATCCCGCTTTGTTACTGGTTCCCAAGCTGAGTTTGGGAACCAGAGGTGGTGCGCCGGGCGCACCCTACAATATACTTGGGCACCGGCTGGAAAGCCTGTGCCACCACAGAAAACTGACCACTGACCACTGGGAACTGGCACCCGTGCTCAAACTCACCTGGCGCAATACTATCCGGCACCCGTTACGAGCCGCGCTCACCATCCTGGGCATGGCGGTGGCGGTGCTGGCCTTTGCCCTGCTGCGCACCGTGGTGGCCGCCTGGTATTCCGGGGTGAACGCCGCCTCCCCGGCCCGCCTGGTGACCCGGAACGCCATCTCCCTGGTCTTTCCCCTGCCCATGGCCTATCTGCCCAAGGTCCAGGCCGTTCCCGGTATTGTCGGGGTGGCTTACGGCTGCTGGTTCGGCGGCAACTACATCGACGAGCGGCACTTCTTCCCGAAATTCGCCGTGGACGTCCGCCGCTATTTCTCCATCTACCCCGAATACGTCATGCCCGAGGACCAGAAGCTGGCCTTTATGAAGGACCGCCGGGGTGCCGCGGTGGGCCGCACCCTGGCCACCCGGTACGGCTGGAAGCTGGGGGACCCAATCGTCATCAAGGGCAACATTTACCCCGGCGAGTGGCCTTTCATCATCCGGGCCATCTATACCGGCGCCGAACCTAACACCGACGAATCCCGGTTCTTTTTCCACTGGGATTACCTCAATGAGTCTTTGAAGAAGAGCGGCTCCAGCCGGGCCGATACCGTGGGCTGGTTCCTCATCAAGGTGGCCCGCCCGGACCTGGCCCCCCGGGTGGCGGCCCGGGTGGACGGGCTCTTCCAGAACAGCCTGGCCGAGACCCTGACGGAGACCGAACAAGCCTTCGCCCTGGGCTTCGTGTCCATGACCGAGGCCATTCTCCTGGCCATCCAGGTGGTGTCCTGGGTGGTCATCGGCGTCATCCTCATCGTGCTGGCCAACACCATGGCCATGAACGCCCGGGAACGCCAGGGGGAGTATGCCGTCCTCAAGACCATGGGCTTCAAGGGCAGGCACCTGGCCGGCCTCATCTTCGGTGAATCCCTGATCCTGGCCCTGGCCGGGGGCCTGGTGGGGGAGGTTCTGACCTTCCCGGCGGTGCATTTCTTTAAGACCGCCCTGGGCCAGTATTTCCGGGTCTTTCCCCTCACCCGGGCCACCCTGATCCTGGGGCTGGCGGTGGCCCTGGCGGTGGGCCTCCTGGCCGCGCTGCTGCCAGCCTGGCGGGCCGGTCGGGTGAGCATCGCCGAGGCGTTGAGGAAGGTGGGGTGATGAGAAGGTGAGCAGTACGCACTGAGTTTATTATACGCAGCGTCATTTATTTATGAACATCTGCAAGGAAGCCCCTTTTTGTCATTCTGAGTCGCCGCAGGCGACGAAGAATCTCGTATTA
>JAHIKF010000028.1 GCA_018897875.1 Pseudomonadota bacterium
CATCGCCGTGACCATCCCCGGAAGGAGGCGGCCAGGACGCAGGGAGGGATAAACCTTCAGCCGGCGGACCATGGGCCGCAACGGGAGGCATGAGCGGGGCGATTTAGTGAAGAGCATCATCCTTTCCCACAGACGTTCTCTTCCGGACACGAGGTGACGTGTCCCCCAAGATATTCTCCAGGGCTTGCAACAATTCCGGCGACGGCCCAGCCTGCGTCGAGGGTGTTATTTTCTTCACCTCCCTGCAAATCATGTCGGTCGTTTCAAGGAATCAGGTTAATTTTGATCGGCCGCCCCCGAACATAAAGAAGTCGAGTAGCGTGGGGGAATCTCTCCCCCACGGGGGGGTAAAGGGGCCGCGGTAGGTAGGGGCAAGGCCGGGCCTGCGGGGCAAGACCTACGACGAACGCAGACGGTCCATCAAGGAGCCCCGGGGTTCTGCGGGCTTCTCATCCGGCTGGGCGGCGGGGCGCGGCACGTCATCCTCCGGCGATACCCAGGCAATGTTGCGTTTGTTCATTATCAAGACCCGACCGCTTCTGCCCTCCGCGGTGGCATCAAACACCACAATGAAAGGATCGGTGAGCTTGGTGAAGATGTCGCTCACCCGCTGGACCACCTCTTCATCATGATATACGTTGACCTTCCCCTGGACCAGGGAGCCATCCACCATCTTGTTGGTAACCTTGCAAGCATCAATTCTTCTGCTGATAACCTTAACACTCATGGGAACCCTCATTGCGGCAGGGGCGTCACCTTCGCTTCTGCCCGCCACTTAATGTGCAGTTCTCCCCAACCTTGCCCTCGGAGGAATTGCCAGGCATGAAACGGGGGTCACCCCGCCCCACCACGCCTGACGATAGACTTATTGGCATGACGTGGTCTATTCTCAAAAATGTTGAACCGAGATTATGCCGCATCCAAAGATAGTTCTATCCCCAGGAGGTTTTTGGAGCTCTTGGCCCCCCAAAACAACAATCCTCTTATCGAAGCCAATTTTTCTCGCAGGAGGCATGATAGCAAACCTACCTCGCGTGAGGTCCATAGCCTCCAGGGTAAGATTTGCCACCTCTTCCCCCCGCAAGCCACTGCTCAGCATCAGCAAGAAGATCGCCCGGTTCCGGGGGAGGAAAAGAGCTTCTGCAGGCGCACCCGTACCCCGTAGACCGTCAGGTATTCTTGCTCCATTAAGCGCTTGATGGCCTCGATTCGAGCCAGGTCCTCAGTCGTGTACTCCCGCCGGTTGGAGTGGGTGCGGGCGGGTTTCAAAAAGTCTTTAAAGGATTTTTCCCAATAACGCAGCTTTGATTTACGAATCCCGGTTATCTGGGAAATTTGATCGATGGTAAGCATTAACTTGTAGGTAAAACTTGTATTTTTCATAAATCTCCTTTCTCTTGGTAGCCCGGCTTTGAGGTCAGGTTATCAATTGTCCGGTCGCCCAGTCAGGATAATTTTGTCCCTGGCTGGCCGGCCTCAGGTCCTTTTTGAGGGAAAAGCGCCGGCAATTCCTCCCCTGACACAAATATCCCCGCAGACGATACTTGTTCACCCAGATTTCTCTACTCCTGGGGGTCTAACGTGCTCCTGAAAATTCTCCATCTGCCACGGTTAAGTAAGTGAGTGTTTGCCCTCCCTTCTGTCCTCGCCGGCTGTTTCCTGAGGAATGGTTCAATCTCTTTATCAACCTGGTGAGTCATTTATTCTTCTTGTCGAAATTTTCTGGGAAAAACTTAAAACAATCTTGGCCAGATTACCCCATGGGGCACCAGGTTGATTTAAGAAGGAAGTCTGCCATGTTCCCCGCGTGGTTTCTGGGCAGTCCTCAAGGGTGGGGGACAGAGCGGGGAACGTTCTTTCTAAGGATCTCGCACTTCATGCACTTATCTGGGAAATAGCCCCGAATGGTCAGGCGGTACAGACCGGACATAGGGGATAGGATCGGATAGTTTTTTCGGTGAACTTGAACTGATCGCCCTTAAAGATAAGGACCCGGCCCAGGAGCGCCGGTCCCAGCCCCCCCAGAATGCGCATGACCTCCAGGGCCTGAAGGGCTCCCATGATGCCCGGCAAGGGTGCTATCAGGGTAGGGCGGCTGTTGGATGGGGTCTCAAGCAAAGCGCACGCCAGGCAGGGGCCGCGGCCCGGCCAGAAGGTGGTTAAAAGGCCGGTCATGGCCCACACCCGGGCATGCACCAGGGGAATGTGCTGTTTGGCCGCTGCCAGGTTCAGGAGGAACCCCGTCTCGGCGTTATTGCTGGCGTCGATCAGCACGTGACAGTTTGCCGCCAGGCGGAAGACGTTGTGTTGGGACAGAACCTCGCCATAGCTTTCCACCGTCACAAAGGGATTGATTTCTTTGAGACGGCGTTCGGCAATGGCAGCTTTGGGCTTGCCCAGATCACGTTCCCGGAAGAGCACCTGGTGGTTCAGGTCGGCGAGGCACACCCGGGAGCCATCCACCAGGCGCATGGCGCCTAGTCCACCGGCCATAAGATAAAGTGCCGTGGCGGATGCCAGACCGCCGGCCCCGGCAATGAGGACATGGGCGGATTTGAGACGTTCCTGAGCTTCCCGGCCCCACCCTTCCAGGGTTATCTGGCGTTCATAACGGGTTACTTCGGCAGGGCTTAAGTTAGAAATGGCGGTTCCTTTCCCCCGAATAGGGCAAACAGGGAAACACGGGACATTTAGGGATAGGCCCCGACGGCCTCATGGATAGCCCCCGACCGCCTCTCCCGACAAACCTACGTCTCTGCCCCCCCCTCTTATCCTATCGGGAAGCCGGCTGACAAACTTTAAATTTCCGGGTGCGGCCGGTATAATCCGAGATTATGCTGCATACACAGCTATTTCTATCCCAACGAGGTTTTGGAGCCAGAACATCCAGCCGATAGGGCCAGTTGGTAAAAAATTGGGGTGGTATGAGAAATGGATGGATAGCAACGTTGAGTAGCGTGGGGGAATCTCACCCCCACACCCTTCCAGAAATGGACATGAGCCTCTTCTGAAAGGTCTTCTCGAACAACATAAGGAAGTTTTGCTTGGTGCCGCACAGCTTGCCATTCTCGACAATTATCACCTTACCCGGAAAAATGATAGCTATCATCTCGTTATCTTCTCAGGGGATTTGTGGGGAGGAAGATTTCTGATGGCGGTGATAGGGGAGCGCCAGGTTACCGGCGGGAATGGCAGGGGGCC
>JAHIKF010000349.1 GCA_018897875.1 Pseudomonadota bacterium
AGACGAACTTGCCGGGAAGATCCGGAAACGCCAGGATTTTCAGCATTTGGCGCGAGCGCTCCGGGCTGATGAGCCTGCCATAAGCCAGCAGGTAATAGAAACGGCAGACCTGGTAGGCCGTGGCCGTGTGGGACAAACCCGTAATGGGTTCGGGGTTCTTCTCGCCGCCAGGGGAGAAGGTGCCCCCCAGCCAGATGCCCCCGCCCTTTTTGGGGTCGTAGAACCGATAACGCCGATCGCTGGCCAGGGCCTCGATTTTTCTCAAGCCGATCCCACCGATCACCCGACTGGCCGCCAGGTTATCCGACCGGCGGATCATCTCGATCAGGTCTCGGTGGACCTCAGGGGTATCTTTCAGGGTACCGTCTTCGAAGCCCTGAAAAGCCGCCAACAGGACCATCAGCTTCGGCAGGCTGGCGCCATACATCATGGTGTTGCCGTTCACCTGGGCCAAGCGCGGCGCTTTAGGGTTTGACAGGTCCACCAGGCCCACCGACATTTTGCCTTGAACCAGCAGGGGCCGCCACGATGCATGCTGTTTCAAGGCCAGTTCCAGTCTGGCCTGCAACCTTTGGTCCCGCCTTTGGGACAGCGGACGCCATTCCGGGCCGGAAACGCCCAGCGGCAGACGCGGGGGTCCGGCCTCGGCCAGGTTCAGGCCCAGGGCCAAAACCCCCAGGGCGGCAACAACGATGGCGGTACAAACCTTCACCTAACTCTCCAGGATCAATTCGGGGCGCCCGCCAGCAATTTCACCTTCTTGGCGGCGAACATGAGGTTTGAGGTGCGCGCCCGGTGACGGTAGCCAATCCCAAAGGGGAGGGGCTGGATATCCTGGCTTCTATACATATTGGCCATATCCGCCTGGTAGCAGTTGCTGAAGAGCGGGATGGGGCCCGCGTAGGTGCCGTAAAATCGGAGATCCCACCCTGCCGGGTCGAAGTACCTCAACGGGATGCCCGAATCACCTTGCAGCACGTAAAGGCTCTGGTCCAGAATGAACTGTCGGACGGCAGAAAAGTAAGGCTTGTACATCAAATAAGAGGCGGCCTTGGTGAAGCTCGTCATCGGGCCGAAGCTCTTCAGAAAAGAGACGAAATGCTGGTTGCGTTCCAAGGAATCGTTGCGCAGATTGAACTGAAAGTAGTAGAGAATCTGATTTTCGGCCGAACCCGGACTGGCAAAGACGATCCGCACCCCCGGAATGCCGGTGGGGCGATCTCCCGGACCCAACGCCGGCGACTCGGCGATGGTTCCGTCCGGCTTCATGACCCAATACTGCACGTCCAGGACCCGGCTCTGTTCCCTGGCCAGGAAAAACATCAGGACCGGGAGAGTGCCCTTGAGTTCACTCTTGCCGATGGAGGATTTCATTTTGTTGGTAATGAAAAAGTCCAGGTGGAGAAGGTCGTAAAGGGAGCGTTGCAGGCTGGGGAAAAAATTCTGTTCATTGCCGGCGGCAAAATCCGGCATCTCGCCCACCGGTTCCAGGGCAATCAGGAGGTAAGTTTTGGCATGGGGGAAGAGGGTAAAGACGTTGACGAAATCCGGGCCGCTGAAGGGATAAAACACGGTGGCGGTTGTGGCGGAGCCGACTTCCTTGGCGGCCCACTCGCGCATGGGCGCCAGCCGCCCCCGGGTAAACCTCTCCCAGTTTTGGTCAAAAAACTTGGCATGCCTGACCCAGGCCGGCTTGCCTTCATACGCCGCCAGGGCGCCCTCCGGGTTGCTGAGGCCGGCGATAAAGAGGGCGTAATCATTATAAGCCGGGAGGCGCTTATCAGTTTGGTCGCTTTTTGGGACGGCACACCCTTCAGTAGTGCAGATCGAATCCGAGGCGGCCCCAAAAGCCGGGACCGACCCCAGAACCAGGAGAAGCAGCATCGTTGCCGTGCCGAACAGGTTGGTTTTACGCATCAACGTTTCCCTTCGAATTTTCTAACATATGGATTTATCAACCAATTTTTCAAGAGAGCTGCGGGGCGTCGTGGTCCCCAGCAGCTTGTACAACAGGAGTCCTGAGGCCACGGTCAGCAGGCCCCACAGGGAAGGCAGCGGCCGCTCGATGATTAAATAACAGATCATCCAGCCGTAGAGCAGGAGAAAAATCGCCGGCGTTACCGGGTATCCCCACGTCTTGAAAGGTCTTTTCAGGTGAGGGTGCCGCCGGCGCAAGACGAAAACCCCCAGTACCGTCAAGGAAGCGAACAGGGCCAGAGTGAACCCCACATAGGTTAGCACCGCATTAAACGTTGCGGTCAGGGTAAGAAAAATTGCCACCCCGGCTTGCAGGATAATGGCAAAGACCGGGGCGCCGCTGGCATTCCGGGTCGCTAAGAACCTCAACCTCTTTATGTCCTCACTCATGGTTTGGGTCACCCGCGGGCCCACCATGATGAGGGAACTGAGGCTCGAGATCAACGACAGACAGATCAGGACCGTCATCATGGCGGCGCCTCTCTGGCCGAAGATGGATTTGGCCGACAGGTAGCCGACATCGATTTGACCGGAAAGCTCGCGCATGGGCACAGTGTAAAGAAACATATAATTGATCAGGCAATAACAGAGGGCAACGAAGGCCGCCCCCCAAAATAAAGCGATGGGCAGATTTCTCTCCGGCTTGAGAATCTCACCCGCGATGTAGGACGCAGAGTTCCAGCCGGAATAGGCATAAAAGACATAGACCAGTGAGATCGCAAACGCCGGGCTGAACACTGATCCCAAGTCGCTGCGCGTCGGCGCCAGGGTAATCTCTTGGGGGTTCGCCACCAAAAAGCCCAAGACGATAAAAGCGACGATCAGGAGAATTTTTCCCCCGGTAAACAGATTTTGAAAATGGCAGCCGAATCTCACATTGGTCAAATGCACCAGGGAGAGGATCACAATTACCGACACCGCGATGACGGTCTTGTCGAGGCCTGGGACAATGGCGCCGGCGTATTCACCCAAAGCGATGGCCGCCAGCGCGATGGGAGCCGCAAACCCGGCCACCATGGAGACCCATCCCGACAGAAAGCCAATGGCGGGATGATAAATATTGGAGAGATAGGTGTACTCGCCTCCGGACCTCGGCATCATCGACCCCAACTCCCCATAGCACAGGGCGCCGCAAAAAGCGCCCACCCCCCCCAAAACCCACAGCATGAGTACCGCAAAGGGGGAGTGCAGACTGGCTACCTGGAAGCCCAGGGTGGTGAACACGCCGATCCCGATCATATTCGCAATGACAATGATGACCGCGGAGAAAAGGGTTACCGGCCTTTGCTCATCGGGAGCGCCTTGGATTCCACCTTTATCTTGTTCAATCAACGCGTTGTATTCCTCGCGGCCCGGACCGCGTCAAACCAATCCGACGCCGGGCCCAAAAATGCCGGGGCTTTGCCATCCGGACACTTCCTTGGCTGCATCGATTTTACCTGAATCGGCCGGCTAAGGAACCCCATTTTTTCTTCGCACCAGGCTTACCAGACCATCGAGGCTCGACAACCGCCTCCATGTTCGACCCGGGCCCCCCGGGGAAGCCCGCCGCTGACCATAAAGCCGGGAGAAATCCCCGGCCCCCTCCACGCCCCAACTCGACGCCTGGCCACCAACCAGCCCGCACTTGCCTCGAGCCTTCCATCAGCCGGCCAAGTCTGGGTGCAAGTCTGGGTCTCCCCCAGGTTGCTAAAACAGGACCCGTCGAGGTGTTTCAGTACCCTCATACCCGCATGAATAAAGACTGTTTATCAATTCTGCTTGCTTTCTGAAGATTATTATGTTAGCGTCCAAATTTCTGGCACAATCTTTGCGCAATGCGCAATACTTATGTCTTAAAGGTTAACCTGCCGGCGCTTCTTCTGAACGACGTCAGTCCTCTCTCTCAAGCCGGTACCCGACCTCAATCCCAAAAGCCAAAACCGTAGGAGGGAATTTTTTTGAAAACGCTAATCATATTTTTGCTCTTAACTGTCCCAGCCCTGGCCCAACCCTGGCCCAGCACCCCGCCCCCCATAGGCCATCTTTTCTTAAAGCAGGAATACTGGAACTACATCAAAGAAGCCGCCCGAAAATACCAAATTTCACCTTACCTTATCCAGGCCGTGTGCGCCATCGAATCGAGATACGACAAGGATGCGAAATCGGGGCGCTGCTTCGGCCTGATGCAATTGCACCGGGACACCGCCAAAAAGTACGGGGTGGACGCGCACGACCCCCGGGAAAATATCATGGGCGGGGCGGCGGTCCTGGCCCATCTGCTGCAGAAATACAACGGCAACGTCAGAAGAGTTTTGAGAACGTATAACGCTAGCTGCACCGCCGCGTATGAGCGCGAGGTCATCCGGGCTTATAACCAGGCGCAGCGTTTTGAAACATCTTCCTTGGTGGCTGGTAAGTCCAAAAATTAGTCTTGCCATCCTGAACCACTTCTCCGATCGGATTCCCGCAGCTGCAATCATTAAGGATAGTTTCGCCCTGGCCGGGTTGCAGCTCGGGGGATTCCCCCATCGGAGTGCCCATGATGGTTCTTCTCTGTGGCAGCCCCCAAAGGTTAACCGCACCCAGGCAGAGTGTCTCGGGGATACTTGAGTTGTGGCGGTCTCCCGGGGCAATGAGAGAATAGGGGCATCAATTATCGAGCCGGAGTCCCCCTACCCCTGCCTGGTGCATGCCAGGGGGATTTACCCGAGTGCAGAATTTCCTGGCCCCGACCAGAAAGGTGGCCGAATTTCCCTAATCTAAATAAACCCTTGAAGCCCTTGTCTAATTCGAAGAAAACCGAGTCTTCCATTGACTTGCCAGCTAACCTGTGTTAGAAGGGGCAAAATATGTAAAGCGTCCACCAGAAGCTTTGATAATGGCCGGCATAGGAGGGAATTATGAGATTGGCAAAAATTAACATGGCGCTTTCAGTTCTGGTCACGGTTTTATTCCTTGGGAATAACGGTTACGCCCAGCCCAATATCCCTAAGGATAAAATTCCCTCCAACCTTTCCGCCGAAGTCAAGGCCGAAGTGGAAGACTTATATGCCCCGGAGGCGGTCAAGCGAGCCCAAGCCGCCAACAAGTTGGGAGACATGGGGGAGAAGGCTGCCCCGGCGATCCCCTTGCTCATCGGGATGCTGGGCGATAGCGCCGGGATAGAATTAAAGACCGACCCTGAATCTAAAATTGCTGAAAACACCTCCCCCGGCATTGAAGCCGCAGTGGCTTTGGGGAAAATCGGCGACCCGGCTTTAGAACCGTTGATTGGCGCAATGAAGGATAAGAACCCCCACGTCCGGGTTCTGGCCGCCGTGGCCCTGGAAGAGCTTGAAAATCCCAAGGCGGTGGATGCTTTGATTGTGGCCCTGCAGGATAAAAATCTTGATGCGCAAGCCAGCGCCGCCAGGGCCTTGGGAGAAATCAATGATCCCAAGGCAGTGGAGCCGTTAATTGCGGCCTTAAAGGATA
>JAHIKF010000350.1 GCA_018897875.1 Pseudomonadota bacterium
ACCGGGGTTCATGGGATGCCAACACCAAGCACAAGGCTGAATTTATCTTGGCCATGCTGGAGGCGCACCCGAGACGAAACATCGTCTGGGTGGACGCCGACGCGGTTGTGAGGGCTTACCCAGCCCTATTTTTCGAGATGCAGGGCGATGTCGGAGTCCATTACCGGAACGGGAAGGAGCTGCTCTCGGGCACCATGTTCTTTCGGAATATCCCTCGGGTTCAAGCCCTGGTGAAGTCCTGGATCAAAGAAAATGCCACGGCCCCGAGGGAGTGGGAGCAGCGTACCTTACAACGACTACTGGTTAAGCCGTGGCGCTTTGGCCGCCCGCGGGTAAAAGTTGGGGGCCTCCCCGCCACCTACTGCCAGATTTTCGACCTCATGGCCGATGCCGGGGAGCCGGTGATTGAGCACTTTCAGGCCAGCCGGGAGGCGAGACATGGGTGATCCCGTGTATCCGGGTAACGACATCAAAGGCTGGATGTCCCAGAAAGAATTGCAGTGGCTCTACGAGCAGGCCCGGAACATGGACAGCATCGTGGAGATTGGCTGCTGGCATGGCCGGAGCACTCACGCTTTTCTGAGCGGCTGCCGCGGCACGGTCTACGCCGTGGATCATTGGCAGGGCAGCCCCGGGGCCAATGGCGAGATCTTGTTTGCCTGCCGAGACGTAAAGGCCATGGACGTCTTTGCTGCCTTCATGAAAAACGTGGGCGGGTTTGCCAACCTCCAACCCATCAAAATGGCGAGCCTGGAAGCCGTGGCCGGGTTTCAGGATCAATCCGTGGACATGGTTTTCATCGACGGGAGCCACCTTTACGAGGCGGTGAAGGCCGACATCCTGGCCTGGCTACCAAAGGCCCGGAAACTCATCTCCGGCCATGACTACGGCCACAAGGTCTGGGGGCCGGGGGTGGCGCAAGCCCTCCACGAAGTTTTCGGTACTGACTATGAAGTCGGACCGGGCGGTATCTGGTTCAAACGGATAGGGGCCCATGGATAACATCACCATCATCATTGCCACTCGCCACCGGGCCGGCAAATTGAGGCGCTGTCTGGCCTCCATCCCCCTGGAGCCCTGGATCAAGGTGATTGTGGGCTGCGATGGCGATCCTGGCATGGCGGTAGCTCTACTGGTCTCTAAGTCACCTTACCGGCCGGTTGATCTGGTGGTTACGAGTCGGAAACATATTGGCTCCATTGCCATGAGAAACCTCATGGCGCCCATGGCAGGGGACGGGCTGTTACAGTTGTGCGATGACATGGACTTTCAGCCCGGGGCCATAGAAAAGGCCCTGGACAGCTTCAACCGGCATTTCCCGGATGATGACGGGGTCCTGGGAATCCACCAGGAGGGGATTGACTCATATCACCCCACGGGGATTTTCCTCATGGGGCCGCGGTTTCTCCAGAGGTATCCGGAAAAACGAATCCTCTATCCGGGCTATCGGCACTACGGCGCCCAGGAGATTCACCGTTTGGCCGACAGTTTGGGCCGGTTCGCCTTTGAACCAGAAGCTGCGGTGTATCACCATCACCCCGGGACCCATAAGTCAGAGGCAGACCAGACTCACCGGGAGAGCCAGATGTGCAAGGAACAGGATCAGGCCCTGAGCCTGGAGCGGCAACGGGAAGGCAAAATCTGGGGGCAGCCGGAAAGCCCGAAGACCAAGGGAGTCAAAAAGCCACCCCTTGACCGGGCTATTAAACCGGAAGAGACGGAGACCAGATAGATGGACCTGACCACCCTGGCCAAAGTGAAGGCTCTGCTGGAGTTGGCGGAGACGGACTGGGACGGCCTCATCAACGAACTGATCGTTGCCGTGTCGGAGCGCTGCGCCTCCTACTGCAATCGGGATTTTGAAAACAAGTCCCGGGTGGAGTACCACGATGGCGGCGGGCGGTATCTCTATCTCAGGGGCCTGCCGGTGGTGGGGAGCATCAGCTCCATTTACGGCTCGGACACCTGGGAGTGGGCGTCTGGCGACCTCATAGGTGCGGATTACTACTTTCTTCAG
>JAHIKF010000351.1 GCA_018897875.1 Pseudomonadota bacterium
CGCGTTTCTTTTGTTGGAGAGACGCCGGTTATAAGTTCAAACGGAAGCGGCAGCGGGTAGAGTGATCGGGCGGCAGTTCTTCGGTGCTCAGACCCAGGAAACCCTTGAACAGCATGTTCCACGTGCACTGCTCCTTAATATCCAGATCTGACAAGTCATAGAGAAACTGCAGGAAGACCATCTTGAACATGAGCACTGGGTCCCAGGGATCCCGGCCCCGGTTCACGGAGAAGTCTTTTAAGCCCAGATCTTGCGTCACTTGCCGAATTTCACCTTCCTTCTAAGGCCCGTTCAATCTTGACTGGAAATTTTTAAAGCAAATACCGTACCATTGGGGCAATATCCGTGATTAATCGAACGATTTATATATGTTAGCCGTATAAAACTTTATCACCCGGTTATCAGCGAGGGTAAGGATTGGTGAACATCCTGGCGGGAAAATTAAACATAAGTGAATGAATAATCTGGGTTAAGGTCTCTTTGACCAGGGCAAAGTCAACGGCTCGGGACAGGTCGTGGAGAAAATGGGGCCGCCGGCGCCACAACTGATCATAGACCAAGTTGCCGAAGAAGGAACCGTTGCCGCTGCCGGTCTGGCTCATACGACCTCCGAGAAAATATTATTTTCTTGATAGTACAACAGATAAGCAAGTTAGCGAGGAATTTTCTTCTACATTTAAACAATATTTACGATATATTTCGGAATATTCTTAAATTGCCGCGCAACGCAGGATCGCCTTAGACCAGTTCTCCACATACTGAGGCAGGGTAAAGCGTTCTTCGTACAACTGGCGGCTTCGTTCTCCCATGGTCCGGCGCAGATCGTCATCGCTGAGAAGATGATTGAGGCGACGGGCAATGGCGGCAGGATCCGATTTTGGTACAAAAAAGCCGTTCCAGCCATCTCGCACCGATTCATTCAGGGCGCCGTGATCGGTGCAGATAATCGGCAGACCTGCCGCCAGGGCCTCCACGCTGCTCACGGCATGCCCCTCGTAAACAAAATACGTCGGAAAGACAAAAATATCGCTGGAGGAGAACAAGTCAAATTTTGCCGGACCGGAGACTACGCCCGTAAAGGTCACGCGGTCTGCCACATTGTTCTGGTGGAGAAAATCAAGGACTTCTTTTTCATCCTGAGCAGATGGCCACTCACCTACAAAGATGAAATGCGCCGCAGGAACCTGGGGAATTGCGGCAATGATATCCCGAACCCCTTTTTCCGGGCACATTAGCCCCACAAACAAAATGCGTTTCAGGGTATCGGAGTTCCCCTTATTTGCCATCCGAATCCGAGCCTCTAAAAAGGGCGCATCGTCGACACTATTCGGCATAACCCTGATCCGCTCTCTAGGTACCAATTCTTGAAAGACTCCCTTGAGACACTGTCCTTCCACCACTGCCAGGCTTACCCTGGACAATAGAACTCGTACGAAAGAGCGTTTAAGCCCAGTGGTATGGGCATAGAAATAATGGCCGCCAAGGAACCAGATTGCCAGTTTTTTTCCAAACAACAAAGCCGCCAGCATGAAGGGGCTATCCCGCAAGAACCCCAAAAAGCTGGGGGAGTTGGTCAAGGTCAAGTAGACCATATCGGGGGAAAAAGTGATCAACTGCCTTATTAGTTGCGCCACCTGGTAAGCTCCATAGATGGATTTACGCAATTGGTGCTTACCGCCTTTCTCGGCAAGACTACGGGAAACCTGGGTATTGAGGTGGTGAACCGCAAATTTCTTATTTTGCCTCAAACCCGTCAGTAATGCTTCCATCATTACCTCTGGGCCGCCATAAGGCGGTGGCAAAGACCCCAAAATTACAATTTTAACAATAACCGTACTGTTCTGTCTCACTGCAGTCTTATTAACCATTAATTTTCGCTTATCACACATAATAATTATAATGATTATAATTAGATTACAGAATGAGACTGTTGAATAAAGTAAAAGTTACTTGCAGCCCTGTGGAGCACGTAACGGTTGGAAGCAGCATGCTTATCGCTGAATAACCCTGTAAAATTTGCCCATCTCCGTTTGGGATATTGTTTGGTGCCAGGAATTGTTAGACCCAGGTGCTACAGTCAATTTTTTTAAATATAGCACTAAACTGTCCGGCACGCAAATTGAATAGCAGAGGTTGTGGGTTATCCGGTGGTCGAAGACCAAGCATCGCCCACAGCTCCAAGCGCTCCAGGAGCCTGGTTTGGGCCAGGCGGGTGAGTTCCAGGAGTCCCCAGCCCACCTTGCTCTTGAACTTGAGCCAGACCAGAAGCAGGTATGCGATCAAGGCGGTCCAGATTTGGATGAGCCCGGCACTTTTGGAGGTGCCGTAAAAAGCCTTGATTTTTAGGTTTTGCTTGATCCACTTGAAAAAAAGTTGTCCCCCAGCGGCGTTGGGAATCGGCCTTATCCCTAGCCTGTATCAGTTTCATATTGTCTTTGGCGGCAAAGGCGGCATCGCCCACGACAATGACCACCTCAGCCCAGTCAGGGGGTTGAAAGTGGCTGAGCATGTGCCGAAAAAGCTCATTTTCCTTTTGATAATCAGGATGGCCTTTCGGCAGGACTATCTGAAAATCCACGGGAATGCGGTAGTCATCCCAGGCCACCATGAGCACGACGAATTTGATCCCGAAGAACCAGGCATGGTGCTCATTCAGGCGCCCTTTTTGAGCGGCTGGGTTTTTGGGGCCCCGTTTATCTTTTTTGCTGCCGTCGGCAATAACGTAGAGCACTTGGTTTTCGGGCACCGGGAGACTTTTTATGGCTTCCTCAGCAAACCAGTGGAGGAGCACCTTGAGACTCCAATACCCGGCGGATAACAAACGCCGGAAACGCCATTCGGTGATAAAACCAGGAGCAGATTGAGATAAGCCGCTCAAGGTCCTGGCCCCCGAGGTGACAATCTGCATGACGATCAACCAGCAAAAGATCAACTGATGTCGATGGCGCCAGACACCGGAGTATAGCGTCTACCCCCAGCCAGAGGAGAATAATACGGTGCAGACGAGTTCCAGATCTTCACCCGTGGATTTGAGGTGTGCGAAAAACGAAATCCTCCTTCTCCTGGCCTTGCAGGTTATTATATTCTTCTGCCCCGCCCTGGGGGAAACGGCCGGTTGGAGCCCTACCGGCTCCCTCACCGATGCCCGCGGGGAGCATACCGCCACCCTGCTGCCCAACGGCAAGGTGCCGCGTGACTATCATTAGGCCATGGCGGTGGTCCTGCAGAGGACTGGATGAATGCAGGTCAATGTGAAGGAACAAAGTTTTATGCATCAAACCCGGCAGGAGGCGCCTGCTCCGACGAGCAAGTTAGCCCATTCTCGCAGGCGCCCCCTGCCTCGACTATCTCGGAAAGGAGGGCTATGTCAAAAACCGCTTGACAGCAAGGAAATGATGAGAGAGAAAAGTAACACCTAACCCACCACAATCTATAGTAAAAATAGGATCTATTACGCACAGCTTGCCATTTATCAGTACCCGTAGGGCGGGAAAGTGAAACGCATCCCGCCTTCAGCAATGGGGGTAAAATAAAATCATGCCGCAATACATACGCGCCTTTGTTCCAGGAGGCACCTTCTTTTTCACGGTCACGCTACTGGAACGCCGCCGGAAACTTTTGACCGAACACATTGCCGATCTTCGGGCTGTGTTCAGGGCAGCCCGCCAACGTTGACCGTTCACTGTCAAGGCCATCTTCATTTTGCCCGATCACCTGCATAGTATCTGGACGTTGCTTTCCGGGGACGCGGATTTCTCAACGCGATGGCATGATATTAAAGCTCGATTTGCAGCACAAATTCCCGGAGGGGAGAGACTCTCAGCGCGGCGCCTGAAGAAGGCAGAACGAGGCATTTGGCAGCGGCGTTTTTGGGAACATGTCATCCGGGACGAGCGTGATTATGAGCGTCACGTTGATTACATCCATTTCAATCCGGTAAAGATGCGAAAGGCGGGATGCGCTTCGCTTTCCCGCCCTACGCCCCTAACTTTTACAACGCCGCCTGATATAATTTTCAAGTTACTTCCGCCTCACGAATGCCCATCAGGTCGATGTGATAGGTTCTCAGCCAGCGGTAGATGGTCTTGCTGCAGACCTGGAGGCGGCGCGACAGGGCGGAGACGTTCCCTCCCTCTGAGTCCAGAAGTTCCTTCAGCTTCGCCGCCGATGGCCGGAGCGCCGGCATCCACTCCCCTACCCGGCTTGACTGCGGCGAAGAGGCTGGATACGGGGTAAAGGCCAGGTCTTCTTCCCGGATGAGGCCACCGGCACTGAACAACACTGCCCGGGTGACCACGTTTTTGAGTTCCCGCACATTTCCGGGCCAGGGTTGTTTCTGCAAGCGGCGCCGGGCCGCCCCGCTGAACTGGAGGGACTGGTCCCGGCCGTAGCGCCGGGCCGTCTCCCGGGCGAAATGGCCGGCCAACAACAGGATGTCCGCCGGCCGCTGCCGCAGGGGAGGGAGATGAATGGCCAGCACTGCCAGCCGGTCATAGAGGTCCTGGCGGAAGCGCCCGGCGGCAATGAGCCGGAGCAGGTCCTGGTTGCTGGCGGCTACCAGGCGCACATCCACCTGCACCGCGGCGTCGCCGCCCACCGGTTCGATCTCCCCCTGCTCCACCGCCCGGAGCAGCTTGGGCTGGATAGATAGGGGCAGCTCCCCCACTTCATCCAGGAAGAGGCTTCCGCCATGGGCCAACCGGAATTTGCCCGGACGGGCGTGGTCGGCGCCGGTAAAGGCCCCCCGGAGGTGCCCGAACAGCTCGCTCGAGGCCAGAGACTCCGTCAAGGCGGCGCAGTTGAGGCGCTGACTGCTCCGGCGCCGGACAGGCCCCAGGGCAAAAATGGCCAAGGCCACCAGCTCCTTGCCGGTGCCGGGCTCCCCCGTGAGCATAATGGGGAGATCCGAGTCGGCGTAGATGGGTAGCCAGGACAGGATTTCGGTTAAATGCGGGTCTGCCGTGATGATGTCGGTGAATTCTGGAATTTTACCGGGATCTAAGGGGTCGTCTCCCCCTTGAACCACACGGTGATCAACCGTGATCATCTGAGCACCTCCTTGTGCCGCCGTAGATGGTCCTTGAGGTTAATGAGATTAGTGCATGTTATTTTTTGATAAATTCTCCCTATAATGTTATCAGGAATGCCGATAGGTTACATTATAATGCAAATAGTTGTCAAGATATTTAGCAATATTTTTAATTTAAATAACAAATTAATTACTCAAATTCGGCCAGGATATCCTCGGCCGCCCGCCTGATTTCCGGATGGGGGCTGGTTAAGGTCAGGACCTGCAGGCGGCCTTTGAAACCCTGCTTCTCCACCCGGGTGCGCCTTTCCACCTGGCCTGCCATGGCCTGGAGCACCGCCACCACAGCGGTGGGATCGTCATAATCCAGGAACCGCGTCAGGGCGCCCCACTCTTCCGGCAACCCGTACTCCTCCAGGAATTTTTTCGCCAGCGCGGAAAATTTCTTGCTGCCGTGACTCGCTTCCAACTTTTTAAGATCGGTTTGATATTCCGGCCGGGACCGTTTGCCCTTAAACAGGGCCTCGGCCTGGGCCAGGGCCTGTTTGCGCATCGAATCCGCCTGGGCTTTGGGCACCGGGGGCGGCGCCTTCACCCGGTGGCTACTACCATCCCGCCGCTGATCGATCTCCCGCCAGCTAGGCCGCTCCCGCTTGTCATCATCCCTTGGTGGAGCCATATTAAATCCTTAGGGGTTTTCTCTTTTGTGTTTCCCGTTTCCTGAAATTAGTTAGCACGGTCCGATTAGGAAATTGCATACGGTTGTTCCACCCCCCTCACCCCAACCCTCTCCCCCCGAAACGGGGGGAGAGGGGGTAGGTCAGGTCGCCGGGCTTTTTTATGATGGCAGTTCCGCATGGGCCTGTGGCCCACCCGTAAATTATGAAAGATGTGTAGGGCGGGCACTGCCCGCCGTTCCCAGTCATCAATTGGTGCGTAAGACGCACCCTACGAAAAACTTTTCGGAACAGAATCTCAAATCGGTCCCCCCTTTTCCCCTCTCCCCCAATGGGGGAGAGGGTGAGGGGGAAGCAATCTTCTCGGAGCAAAAAGTGCGTGAGCGAATTTATGAACTGTTGGACGACGTATAACGAGTATTCTTAACTTTGCAAAAACCAAACCGGACAGTGCTGGGAATTAGTAAAAAAAATCTCATGATTGCAGTAATCCCGATCCTTCTCAAATCCTGAGGTTCCTCTGGCTGAGAAAAACCCGATGTCCTCCCACGGCAATTAATTTTGGGTTTTCCCAGAAAACCGACAACTATTTTTATACGATCCAATTGGGATGCCGGGCCGTCACCTCCGCCAGATAGTCCCAGATCCACTCCCGAATGGCCGGGGCCAGGTAAAACCTGGGCCACAATAAGTTATCCTCCGCCTTTACCACCCCTTCAGCCAATGCTAAGCGGTGCAGCGGCAACCCAGGGTGGATGCGAATGCCGGCCTTCAGATTCACCATTTTGGGTTCATATCCTTCCAGAAAGGCGACACTCTCCTCCACCGTCTGCCGGGTTTCCCCGGGACCGCCCAGCAGCAGGAAGCAGGTGAAGGGCAGGTCGGCCTTTTTCAAGAGCTTCAACGTGCGCTCAACTTTCTGCAAGCCGAAGCCTTTGCCCAGCCCGGTCAGCACCAACTCCGAACCGCTTTCGTTGCCCACCTGCACCATGGTGCCGCCGGCGGTCCGGATAAGCTCGAACAGGTCCGGGTCCGGGAAAGCCGGGTTGATGAGACAGACCCATTCCAGGGGCAGACGAAGGGCGGCGATGGCCCGGCAAAGGCGCCGCCCATACTCCGGCGGGCAGTTGAAGATATTATCCACGAAATAGAAGCGCCGCAGACCCCACTGCTCATGCCAGGATGCCAGCCAGGAGGCCACCTGTTCCGGGGCCCAGGCCCGGGTCGCGGGCCCCTCCAACTGCGGTGTAGTGCAGTAGATGCACCGCATGGGGCAACCCCGGCGGCTCTGCACCGGGATCACGCCCGGCTGCCCTGCACTGCCCGGAGTCTCCTCATACGCCCGGGGACTGAAATACTCCAGGGCCGGCCGCGGTAGCTCCTCGAGCCGGCGAATACGCGCCGCGGGGTTTTCCCTGAGCCCGCCGTCCCGGAGCCAGATCAAATTCGGAACCTTCTCCCATTCCCTCTCAGGAAAAGCTTGCAAGAACCTTACAAAAAATTCCTCCGCTTCGCCCACCATGCCGAAATCGGCTCCGGTGTAATCCATAAACTCCCGGGGCGCCACGGAAAAGCCCGCCCCTCCGAGGATAACCGGCGCCGGCCCTAGTTCCTTCAGGCGGTCCACCAGTTCCTTGACCTGGGGGAAATAGACCTCCGGCTGCCGGCTGTCCTGGTTGTCGATATTTCTGACCGAGATAGCGACCAAATCCGGGCGAAACTCGGCCACGGCCCGGTCCACCTCAGCCAATGGGTCTTCCATGAACATGAAATCCAGGACTCGGACTTCATGTTCGGATGGCACACTGGCCACCACCGAAGCCAACCCTGCAGGGAGCGGCAAGCAGACCAGGCGCACTTGGTTAGGGGAAAGGAACAGAATCTGCAATTGCGACTCCAATGAACTTGCTGCATCAAGCGCTAATGGACGAGGGCCAAGGGGAAACGGGTAACAAGGAAGAAACGCGGCAGGCTTTTAACCTTTCACCCGCTTTATTCCGCCGGCTCGCCGTGGAAGCGGGTTTGGGCCGCGGCCAGTCCTTCCCCCAGCAGCGTCACCACCGCCTGGGCCGCCCGTTCGATGAGCTGCGTCACATTTTCGGCATCCTCGGCCGGAAAATGGGACAGCACATACTTTTCCGTGGGAAGCCCGGGATGGGGCCGCCCTATGCCCAGCTTGACCCGGAGAAACTCCTCGGTGTTGAGGGTCGCCATGATGTCCAGAATCCCTCGGTGGCCCCCGGGCCCGCCCTGCTTCGTGAGCTTGAGGCGCCAAAGCGGCACATCCAGGTCGTCGTGGATAACCACCAGATCCTCGGGGGTGAGCTTGAAATAAGCCATGAGAGCCGACACCGCCCGGCCGCTCAGATTCATATACGTGGTGGGCTGCGCCAGGATGACGCCTTCTGATCCCACCCGTCCCTGGCCCCAGAGCGAGCCGTGACTGTGCCGGAGGAGCGGCAGGCCCCAGAGGTCCGACAGGTGCGCCGCCACTTGCCATCCCAGATTATGCCGGGTCCAGGCGTACTCCCGGCCAGGATTCCCCAATCCCACGATCAAGCGCATATGAGCCTTTAGCCTTTAGCAGTTAGCAGTTAGATAACCGCAATTTTAGCCTTGGCAGTAGGGCGCGTTATACGCGCCACTTATGGTGCGTAGGACGCACCCTACATTTCTGTTCCCCCGAGTGGCTATCAGCTATCAGCTTCGAGGTTGTAGTATCCACTCCTGCTGGCATAGGGAAGGAATATGGAAACAATTCTTGACATGAACAGTTTGGGGATAAAAATTATAAACTTTTAACTCATAGCTAACTGCTAACCGCTAACTGCTAATTGCTAAATTGCTAATTGCTAACTGCTACCTAAACGAAAAGGGAACTCACGGAATCCTGATTGTGGATCCTTTTGATGGCCTCTCCCAGGAGAGGAGCCACAGACAGGACCCGGATTTTCTCCAGGGCGGCGGCCTCAGGGCTGAGAGGAATGGTGTCGGTGACCGCCAGGCTCTGGACCATGGACCCCTGGATGTTGCTCACCGCGTTGCGCGACATCACCGGATGGGTGACGCAGGCATGGACCGTGCGCACCCCGTGGCGCATCAGCAACTCCGCCGCCATCGTCAGGGTGGCCCCGGTGGTAACCATGTCATCCAGGATGATGGCCTCCTTGCCCCAGACATTGCCGATAAGGGTCATGGCCTTGATGCCGCCGGCGTCCCGCCGTTTATCGATGATCGCCAGGGAGGCGTTCAGGCGCTTGGCGAAGGCCCGGGCCCGCTCCACCCCGCCGGAATCAGGCGACACCACTACCACGTCGCCGGCGAAATTTTTCCGGATATACTCCAGGGTCACGGGGGTGGCGTACAGATGGTCCACCGGAATATTGAAAAATCCCTGAATCTGCCCGGTATGCAGGTCCATGGTGATCATGCGGTTGGCGCCGGCGGTGGTGATGAGATCGGCCACCAGCTTGGCGGAAATGGGGGTCCGGGGCGCCGTCTTCCGGTCCTGGCGGGCATAGGCGTAGTAGGTCACCACCGCCGTGACGCAGCGGGCCGAGGCCCGCTTCAGGGCGTCAAGCATGATGCACAGTTCCAGCAGGTGTTCGTTGCAGGGGATGGAGGTGGGCTGAATAACGTAAACATCTTTGCCCCGGACATTCTCCCGGAACTCCACCGAGATTTCCCCGTCGGAAAACCGCCCCACCGCAGCGTCTCCCAGCGGGATCTGGAGATGGTGACAGATCTTCGAAGCCAGGGGCCGATTGGCATTACCGGTAAAGACTTTTAGATCGTCCATACGTGGTGCTCCCAGGTCGTTTCGGGTTCCGGGCCGGTGAGGCCCCGGGCCACGGCCAGCCAGCCCCGGAAAGTCCGGCGCAACCTCAGGCCCGCCTGATGCGCCGCCTCCCGGGTCGGGAAGAGACCGAACAGGGTGGGGCCGCTCCCGGAAATTCCCTGGCACCAGGCCCCGGCGTCGCTGAGCCCGGCCAGGAGATCAGCCAGCTCGGGAAACCGCTTTAGCGCCACCGTCCCCAGATCGTTCTGCACCCAGGTTTCCGGGTGCTCCGGGTCCCAGGCCTCAGTCGCCGGCGGCCCCGCCAGGCCCGCAAGATCCAGGTTTTCATAGACCCAGCGGGTGGATAAGGGCACCCCGGGGTTAACCAGCAGATACCAGTAGGGCAGTAAGGTCACGGGGCTGAGTTGGGTGCCGGTGCCGCGGCCCACCGCCGGCTCCCGGGCCAGAAAGAACGGCACGTCAGCCCCCAAACGGCTGGCCACACGGTGCAGGTGGTCCGGCGGCAGCGGCTTTCCGGCCAGCTTATTTAAGGCCAGCAACGTGCCGGCGGCATCGCTGCTGCCGCCCCCCAATCCGGCGGCCACAGGTATGCGTTTGGAGAGGCGCAGGCGCACCCCCTGTGTCAGCCCCGTTTCCTCCTGAAACTGCCGGGCCGCTCGCCAAACCAGGTTCTCTTCCCCCTGGGGTAGATCCGGTCGGTCACACCTGAGGCTGATACCCTTCCCGGCCAGGGTGACGGTCAAGGTATCGGCCAGGGTCAGGGGCTGCATTACGGTCACCAATTCGTGGTAACCGTCGGGGCGGCGACCCACCACTTTGAGATAGAGGTTGACCTTGGCGGGGCACCGCACCTCAACCGCTTCCCCGGCAGCCCCCGTAATCAGCCTACCTCCCTGACGTACGACATCCGCAAATCATAGAGCAGGTGATCGAAGAGGGTTGCTTCCTCTTGGGTCAGGTTGTTCCGGGTCTTGTCCCGCAGCACCCCCAGCAGGTCGATGGTCTGTTTGACCAGGGGCAGGTTCTTCTCCACCTTGCCGGTGTTGGGGTCGGGAATGGCTCCCAGGCCGACGAAAGCCGAGGAACTCAAGGAAAAGATGAAGGAAGAGAAGGTGACTCCGGGAAACGGTGATGCCTGGGCCTTTTTGTCGGCCTCCGCCGCCGCCTTTTGGGAAGCCTCCTGAAAGGCTTCTTCAGCCGCCGCCTCCTTGGCCGCCTCTTCGGACCCGCCCTGCTTCCGAACCTTGGCCTTCTCCTCTTCGCTCAGGTGGAGATACCGCCGGTCTTCGACGGTATAACCTTTATCTTCGTCCTCACCCATGCTTGCCTCCGGCGTAGGCGCGTGGCGCCGTTCTAGAGTTCTAACTGGTAAGCCATGGCCACATGTTCCAGGGCCAGCACATCTTTAAGGCATTCCGGAGTGACGGGGGTGTCGGTGGTGAGCAGGATGATGTTCTGCCCCCGCTCTTTCTCCTGGCCCACGGTCATCCGGGCGATGTTGATATTGTGCTTGCCGATGGTGGTGCCGATGGCGCCGATTACCCCGGGGCGGTCGGTGTTGTAGATGAACAGCATGTGTCCCTCGGGGACGACCTCCATCCGAAACTTATTGATCCGCACCAGGCGCGGCTCATATTTTCCGAAGATGGTCCCGGCCACTAAGTTTTCCTCATTGCCGGCCTTGACGGTCAGACGGATCAGGGTGGAGAAATCCTCCGTGGCGTCCGCCTTCTCTTCGCTGATGTGGATACCCCGGGAAGCCGCCATGGCGGGGGCGTTGACGTAGTTCACCTCATCGCCCACTACCGGGGAGAGCAAGCCTTTCAGGATGGAATGGGTCAAGGGCTTGGTATCCAGTTTGGCCACCTCGCCGACATAGGCAATGGCTACGGCGGTGATGGCGCCTTCGCTGATCTGGGCCTGAAAAGCTCCCATGGCCTCGGCCAAAGTGAGATAGGGCCTCAGTTGGCCCATGGCTTCCTGGGAAACCGAGGGGGCATTCACCGCGTTCTTGATGGTGCCGTAGAGCAACAGTTCCAGGATCTGCTCGCACACGGCCACCGCCACATTGGCCTGGGCCTCCTCGGTAGAGGCGCCCAAATGCGGAGTGCAGACGAGATTGGGCAGATCCCGCAGCGGCCAGTCGGCAGCCGGCGGCTCGGTCTCGTAAACGTCCAGGGCGGCGCCGGCCACTTTGCCGGACTTCAAGGCTTCAAGCAAGGCCACCTCGTCGATCAGACCGCCCCGGGCGCAATTGATGAGACGCACTCCGGGCTTCATTTTCATGAAGGCTTCTTTGCCCAGAAGCCTGGCCGTGTCCTTGGTTTTCGGGGTGTGGATGGTGATGAAGTCGGAACGGGCCAGGAGTTCGTCCAGGGAGACCGACTCCGCCCCGATCTTGGCCGCCAATTCCTGGGTGATGAAGGGATCATAGCACAGGACCCGCATCCTCAAGCCCAGGCCCCTCTCGGCCACCACGGTGCCGATGCGCCCCATGCCGATGATTCCCAGGGTCTTGTTGAACAGTTCGGTACCCTCGAATTTCTTCTTCTCCCACTTGCCCTCCCGCATGGAGTTGGCCGCCTGGGAAATGTTGCGGGCCAGGGCCATCATGAGCGACAAGGCGTGTTCGGCTGTGGTGATGGTGTTGCCCCCGGGGGTGTTCATCACCACGATGCCCCGTTTAGAGGCCGCCGGGATGTCCACGTTGTCAAGGCCGGTGCCGGCCCGACCAACCACCTTTAACCGGGGGGAAGCGGCGATCAGTTCCGCGGTTACCTTGGTGGCGCTGCGGATTACCAGGGCGTCGGCATCCTTGATCTCGGCCAGCAACTCCTCCGGTTTCATGCCGGGGCGGGCCACCACCTCGATGTTGGGATGGGATTTGAGAATGTCAATCCCAGCCTGGTGCAAGTTATCGCTGATCAGGACTTTCATGCCCCTGCCTCCTTGGTCAAGATCGCCTGGGCCGCCCGCAACCCGGCGCCCGACTCTACCTTATATCCCAACCCGCTGAGCACCGTTTCCAAACCACCCAGGGTGCCAAGCAGATCCACGGTGTCAATGAAGCCCATGTGGGCGATGCGGAAGATCTTGCCCTTGGCCTGGGCCTGACCGCCGGCGATCCAGATCCCCTGCTCCCGGAGCTTGCTCACCACCTTCTGGCCGTCAACCCCGGCCGGGGCTTCCACCGCGGTCAATACCTGCGAAGGATAGTCCTTGGAATAGAGACTGAGCCCCATGGCAGCCATGGCCGCCTTGGTGGCGTCGGACAGCCGCCGGTTGTGGGCATAGATCTTTTCCAGGCCGGTTTTCTTGATCTTGGCCAGGACTTCCTGCAAGCCCAAAATCAGGGATACCGGTGAGGTGTAGGGCGTCTGGTTTTTCCCCTGGGATTTGAGCC
>JAHIKF010000352.1 GCA_018897875.1 Pseudomonadota bacterium
ACGCTTGCGGTAAGATCCGGCAAAATTGTGGGGCATCGTGTCATGCTTCATAAATTGTATGGAATGTTGTTGCCCGGTCCCCACAAACGCGTTTTTAAAGTCCCCCTTTCTTAAAGGGGGGTAGAATACTGGCCTTTATTGAGGCTTTCCCCCTTAAAATAAATGCCATATTAATTACAAAGCATCACACTGGGGCCGCAAGCAAATGTCCATCTGCATCGAGACCAATTGACCACGAAAAAAAGGAGAAGGTTATGGAACTGCCCGTATACGTTACCGTGGAGGAAGTGCAGCGTGTTTGCCAGGCCCTGAAAATCCGGGACTGGACCCAACTGGCGGATGCCAAGGTAACGACCGAGGAGGCAAGGGCGATTCTTCAGGAGGTCAACACCGAGGGCATGCCCATCCCCCTGGTGGATTTCGTCATCGGCCTGGAGGTGGAACTGGAACACGGCACCCGCTTCCAGGATGCCAACGTCACTAACAATCATCCCATCCTGACGGGCAAGATCGTCCTGGCCCACCTCAAGGAGACCATGGATTATTACCAGCGCCTGGACGTGGCCGAACTGGAAGGGGACCTCCTCAAAGCCATGGCGGCCAAAGATTTGGCCAAGGCCGCGGATAAATACCGCAAGCTCCTGAAGGCCAAACTGGCCCTGGCTGAGGCGGAATTCCGCGAGATGCCGTAAAAGGAAATACGAGGGGAGGGCCGGGGGTTTTTCGTTTTTTCGTAAGGGTTTCTACCCGCCCCCGGCTTAGGGCGCCGGCTTCCGGGGCCAGGGCCGATGGGTGCACAACGGTGTGAAAAAATCAGGCTCCGGCTAACCGTCCAGGGTTCGGTCCACTTCCGCGGCCAATGCGGCGATGCGTTTCTGAACCGTCTCCAGTTCCTGGGTCAGCATTTGGGCCCGACACCTCAGATCGGCCAGTTCCTCTTTTGGGGTGGCATACGACCTGGCAGCCGGGATATCCCACCACATGGCCGGACCATAGCCGGGGAACTCATACTCGCCCCCCCGGTCGTAATCCCGCCAATTTCTGTCGCGCCGGAGCCCGCGGCCCCACGGTCCCATCCCGTTGAAACCTGGCATATCCAAATCCTCCGGGAGTATGGAGTAATTAACAGTCATCGGGCCGTAACCCGGCCCGGTCGCCTCAACTTTCATGGTCGCACTTTTGTGCAGAATCTATAATAATAGTGATCGGCCCTATTTGTCAACGGCAGAACGATGTTTTATTATTAAATAGTTTATCGCCGAGGTCCTGCAATTCGCGGCTGCAGTCATCCAACGTCCCGGCCCTCCGGGTATTTTCATCGGCTCCCAGCCGATTCTCTTGCCAGATACGGGGAAAATAGGATATAAGCAATAAGATTTCATTAATAAGTTGGTAAATGAGCCATGAGAAACTTCTTGCGGAGCAGTTTTTTCGGGGATCAGGGCCGTCTGTGGCCGGTTCTCCTTGCGAGTGCGGTCATCCTGCTGTTCGGCTGTCAGGCCCGAGAGGCCCCGTTGAGCCCCGGGGCCGCCACCTTTAAGCAAGAGATCAAGAGTTGCCTTACCAACCTCTCTGCCACCCTGATGGAACCGGTGGCCAAGCATGACCTGCCGGGAATTAAAGCCGCCCTGGAGAAAGCCGAGTCCCCGGCCGTTAAGTTGTGCCGCTTGTGTCCCTTTGAAATCGGGGTCACTGACGCCTCCGGTGAGACTCTGATGGCATACCCGGTCAAAGGGGATGGCAAGGGGAAAAATTATTCCAACTATGAATTGGTGAAAAAAGCCATCAGCAGCAAAAAGATTCAGCAGCAGCGGTTCTTTCTACCGGACAGGTCCGAACTTTATCTCGTCTGCGCCCCCCTCGTCCGCGAGGATAAGTTGATCGGCCTGGTTGCCATCGCCATCAGCTCCGTGGAAGCGTCAAAGAGATGGGGGCTCACGGAAAAGGAGTTCCTGGGCATGGATTTTAATACCTGATCGCCGCCTCACCGGATGCTTGAAAGCCACAAGATCGGACCTCCCGAGACAGGTCCAGAACCTTTCCCCGCCAGCAAAGGAAAACGCCAGAGTGCCAGGGCACGGCCATACCATTCAGGTAAGCGGCGATAAAGGGAAACACGTCACTTTCACCGTGTCCGGCCGGGTCGCTCTGGATAACCTGGAATTCTTCATCTCCGAGACCCAGGACCGCCTCCGGGAGATGATCCCCGCCAGTCTCACGGTGGACCTGGCCGGGGTCGAGTACCTGGACAGCGCCGGGGCCCTGGCCCTGATTGAACTGGCAAGCAACGCCCGGGACCGGTCGGTGACTTTTGAGTTCACCAACCTCACCGACAAGGCCCGGGGCATTATGGGGCTCATTGACCCGCAAGCCCTCATCACCCCGCCGCTCATCACCGATCGCCAGACCGGCAATTTCGTGGAACGGATAGGTGAGGCGACCCGCAAGGTCATCGACGACTACAAACGGATGTTGATTTTCCTGGGAGAACTCCTGGGGGCTCTGACCCATGCGCTCCTCCATCCCCGGGCGGTGCGCTGGCAGGACGTGGCCTTTTACATGAAGCGGGCCGGCGTGGACGGACTGCCCATCGTGGGCCTCATCAGCCTCCTCCTGGGCCTCATCCTGGCCTTCATGTCGTCTCTCCAACTCAAGCAGTTCGGAGCCAACATTTATGTGGCCTCTTTGTTGGCCATTTCCATAGTCAAGGAACTGGGGCCCATCATGACCGCCATCCTGGTGGCCGGCCGGTCGGGGTCGGCCTTTGCCGCGGAAATCGGCACCATGATGGTCAACGAGGAAGTGGACGCCCTCACCACCATGGGCTTCAGCCCGGTCCGGTTTCTGGCCGTCCCCAAGGTTCTGGCGACCATGATCGTGGTGCCCCTGCTCACCCTCTATGCCGACTTCTTCGGCATCATGGGCGGCCTCATCGTGGGTATCGTGGGGTTGGACCTGACGGCCTACACCTACTTGAAGGAAACCCAGAGCAGCCTGAGCCTGATGGATCTCATCACCAGCCTGATCAAAGCCGGGGTCTTTGCCGTGATCATCGCCGGGATCGGCTGCCAGCGGGGCTTTGAGGTCAGGGGCGGGGCCGAAGCGGTAGGCTCTGCCACTACTTCCGCGGTGGTGGCGGCGATTTTTCTGATCATTGTCACGGATTCGGCCTTTGCCCTGGTCTTTCAGTATCTCCACATATAATACCGTTTTCTGTTTTCCGTTTTCGGTTTTCTGTTAAATAGATCTTTAATACCAATAAGTTAGCAAGATAGTTTATTGCATTTGAATGAGAACTTGGTATAAGGTGCAAAAATGACCTTCGAGCCTCTTTTCCCGAGACCTCAAGGCTAACGAGTCAACCATGGCAAGCTCTTATGAAACATCTGAAACATCTGAAACGCCGGTCATCGTTGTCGACCAGCTGACGGCGCGCTTCGGGGCCAATACCATCTTCGACCGGGTGAGCTTTAAGGTCAATCGCGGCGAAATCCTGGTGATCCTGGGAGGCAGCGGCTGCGGCAAGTCCACCCTGCTGAAACACATGATCGGCCTCTATAAACCCGCCACCGGCCAGGTCCTGATCAACGGCGTCAACATCAACACCGATGACGAAAGTGTTTTGCGCCGGGTACGCATGGACCTCGGGGTGCTGTTTCAGTCCGGGGCGCTCTTCGGTTCCATGACCCTGGCGGAAAATGTCTCCTTGCCCATCCAGGAATACACCGACCTGGATTATGCCACCATCGAACTCATCGTCAGGATGAAGCTGGGGCTGGTAAACCTGGCGGGATATGAAAACCACCTGCCTTCGGAGATCTCCGGGGGCATGCAGAAGCGAGCGGGGCTGGCCCGGGCTATGGCCCTGGACCCCACCATCCTGTTCTTCGATGAGCCTTCCGCCGGGCTGGATCCCATCACCTCGGTGGAACTGGACAACCTGATCAAGAGTATCAATGCCGGGATGGGAACCACCATGGTAATTGTCACCCATGAACTGGAGTCCATTTTCAGCATCGCCCATCGGGTGATCATGCTGGACAAGGCCGCCCGGGGCATCATTGCCGAAGGCGATCCCCGGGAGTTGAAGGACCACTCCACCGACCCCCGGGTACTGAACTTTTTCAATCGCCGGCCGCCCGCCGGACCCGCGCCTCGAGGAACGTAACATGGCCAGGCAAAAAACTAATCTGATCATCGGGCTCTTTGTTATCCTGGGCGTCCTCATGGGAGTGGTCGCCATCATCTGGGTGGGCGCCACCAGCTACTTTCAGAAGGGTGCGACCTACGTCAGCTATTTCGACGAGTCGGTGCATGGCCTCCAGCTAAATTCCGCCGTCAAGTTCCGCGGCGTTGATGTGGGACTGGTGGAAAGTATCCGGGTGGCCCCCGACAACCGCAACATTGGCGTGGTGATGAAGATCAACATGCGGGGTGACCTGCAAAAAAATGCCGTGGCGCAGCTTAAATCCGCGG
>JAHIKF010000353.1 GCA_018897875.1 Pseudomonadota bacterium
CCGCTCGATCTTGCCGAAATTCTTGCGGTACACCCTTAAAGGCGATAGTGCGTTGGCCATGAATACTCCTTAAAGGTATGGCCTGAGTCTTGGGGACTGCTCAGTGTACAACGGATAACTCCCATTCTCTGGCGGTGTTAGGGGAAATACGGCAAGCGGGCAAAGGAGGGCAAAGGAAAAAATGAAACCACCTTTTCGCCTTTTGACCTGTTCCTTTTCGCCCGCACAACCCGACCCCACATGCTACCAGCAGGTCCTACTTGATTTCGACGGTAGCTCCCTGAGCTTCCACCTTCTTCTTGACTTCTTCGGCTTCCGCCTTGGAAACCGCTTCTTTCAGGGTGGTGGGCACACTCTCCACCGCTTCCTTGGCCTCTTTCAGCCCCAGATTGGTGACGGCCCGAACTTCCTTGATCACCTGGATCTTGTTGGGACCGCAAACCGTCAGGATCACGTCGAATTCGGTCTGCTCTTCCACCGCCGGAGCCGCCTCCGCCGCCATGGGCCCCGCCGCGGCCATTGCCATCGGGACCGCTGCCGATACACCAAATTTTTCTTCCAGCTCCTTGATGAGCGTGGAAAGATCCAGCACCGTCATGTTAGCCAGGTAGTCAACTACCTCTGCACGGGAAATGGCCATCTTACGTTCCTCCTTGTCCTCAAGCAAATAGTATCCCAATTGTTGCTATGATTTCGGCTGCGTGTTGTCGCCGTAGCCTTCAGGTTAGGTGATGCCTCTTACTCGCCGGTCTCCGGCTTATCCGCCGGCGCCGCCGGCTCGGGCTCGGGCTCAGGCTCGGGCGCCGCGGCTGCCGTCTCGACAACTGCGGTTTCCGCCGGAGCTGCCTCGGCTTCGATAGCCGTGGCTTCCGCCTCGGCAACTACGGTTTCCGCCGGAGCCGCCTCAATTTCAGGAGCCGCAGGCTCGGATTCGGCCTTCTTATCCTTCAATGCCACCAGCACGTTGAGCAGGTTGCGGATCACCCCGGCCAAAACCGTGACCAGACCCGCGGGCACGCCCTGCAACACTCCCAGCAGTTGGGCCAGCAGCACTTCCCGGGCCGGGAGCTTGCTGAGCGCTTCCAGGTCCTTGAGGCTCAAGGCCTGGCCGCCCAGTGTCCCGCCCTTGATCACGAGCTGCGGCTTCTCCTGGGCAAACTTGATGAGCACCTTGGTCACCAGCACCGGGTCGGTATACCCCAGGGTCAGGGCATTGGGCCCGATGACGTGACTGAGCAGCGGCGCCAGGGGAGAATCATCGGCCCCGGCCCGCCGCAGCAAGGTGTTCTTCACCACCGTGAGTTCGGCGCCGGCTTCCTGCAGCTGCCGCCTCAGCCTGGTCATATCCGCAACCTTCAGTCCCTTGAAATCCGTCAGGATGCCGATCTGCGACTTCGCCACCTTGGCCTGGATTGCCTGGACTACTTCGGCTTTCTCTAATTTACGCACCCTCATCCTCCTTTAGAGCAGGCGCACCAGGTTTTTGACGTCGCCGGTGTCCACGGGAATTCCCGGCCCCATGGTGGTACTCAGATGAATCCCCTTCAGGTACGTCCCTTTGCTGGTGGTGGGCTTCAAGCGCACCAGGGTGTCCAAAAAGGCCGCCAGGTTTTGCAGGAGTTTCTCGGCCCCGAAGGAGACCTTGCCCATGGGGGCATGCACCACTCCGGCCCGGTCCACCCGAAACTCCACCTTGCCACCTTTGAGTTCACTCACGGCCTTGGCCACATCAAAGGTGACGGTCCCCACCTTGACGTTGGGCATCAGCCCCCGGGGACCCAGAATTTTTCCGATCTTCCCCACCGTGCCCATGAGGTCCGGGGTGGCCACGGCCTTGTCGAATTCCAGCCAGCCCCCCTTGATGCGCTCGATGAGGTCTTCGGCCCCCACGTGGTCGGCGCCGGCATCCGTCGCCTCTTTTTCCTTCTCTCCCTTGGCGAACACCAGGACCCGCACGGTTCTTCCCGTCCCATGAGGCAGGACCACCGCCCCCCGAACCATCTGGTCGGCGTGGCGGGGGTTCACTCCCAGGGCCACCGCGATCTCCGCGGTTTCGTCAAACTTGCTGGAGGTAACCTCCAACGCCAAGTTGACGGCGTCCTGGAAGAGATAGCGCTGATTGCGGTCCACCTTAGCGGCGACCTCCCGATATCGCTTGCCATGTTTGGCCATCGGTATCACTCTCCCTTGTTTAATCAGTTGTCAGTGGTCAGTTGTCAGTGATCAGTTAAGAGATCATCCTGCTTACTGCTTACTGCTTACTGCTCACTGCTCACTGCTACTCAACTATCTCGATGCCCATGCTCCGGGCGGTCCCGGCAATGCTGTGCATGGCCATTTCCAGGCTGGTGGTGTTCAAATCGGTCATCTTCTGCCGGGCGATCTCCTCCAACTGGGTCTTGGTGATCTGCCCCACCTTCTCCCGGCTGGCCTCCTTGGCGCCCTTGGCCACCTGGGCCATCTGCTTGAGCAGCACCGATGCCGGCGGCGTCTTGGTCACAAACGTGAAGGAGCGGTCGGCAAAGACCGTGATCAGCACCGGGATGATGGTCCCTTCCTGGCCGGCGGTGCGAGCATTATAGGTCTTGCAGAATTCCATGATGTTGACCCCATGCTGGCCCAAGGCCGGGCCGATGGGCGGCGACGGGTTGGCTTGTCCCGCCGGAATCTGCAATTTGATCTGGGCGATTACTTTTTTTGCCATGTTAAACTTTCCTCTTTATCGGCTATCAGCTTTCAGCAAAAATTGGTCAATGCGCTGTCTTTCAAGTCGTTGCTAACTGCTAACCGCTAATTGCTAACCGCTGCTTTTAAATCTTCTCCAGCTGGGTGAACTCCAGCTCCACCGGCGTCGGCCGCCCGAAGACGCTGATCATGACCCGCACCCGGCCCCGGTCCGCCTTCACTTCGTCCACCAACCCGGTAAAATTGGTAAACGGGCCGTCCGTCACCTGGAC
>JAHIKF010000354.1 GCA_018897875.1 Pseudomonadota bacterium
ACAATAAAATTGTCGTTTGTTTGCAAATTGGTATTAATGCACCAGGGGTTGAGAACCAGCCGTTCTCAGCCCCGGTTTTTTTCAGGTGAGGTAGGAGTGGAGGCCGGTGAGAAGAAAGCTGACGCCGAGGTAGGTGAACAGGACCGCCATGAAGCCCAGCACCGCCAGCCAGGCGATGCGGCGGCCGTGCCAGCCTTTCAAGAGCCGGGCGTGAAGCAAGGCGGCGTAAATGAACCAGGTGATCAACGACCAGGTCTCCTTGGGGTCCCAGCTCCAGTAACGGCCCCAGGCGGTTTCGGCCCACACCGCCCCGGTGGCGATTCCCAGGGTCAGGAGGAGAAATCCCAAAACGGTGGTCCGGTAGATGAGGCTGTCCAACTGGGGCAGAGGCGGAAGCGATGGCCGGGGCCGCCGTTCCTGAATCAGGTAGAGGATGGCGGTCCCACAGGCCAGGGCAAAGGCGGCGTAGCCCAGGAAGGCCGTCACCACGTGGACCAGCAGCCAGTTGCTCTTCAGGGCCGGCATCAAGGGTTTTATCCTGCTATCCACCCCGAAAGAGGCGTAAGCCAAAAGCAGGCTGGCGAGCAGCGCCACCAAGACCCCCAGGTAGCCCTTGAGGTAGCGCCGAAAGGCCAACAGGCCCAGGGCCGGCAGACACCAGGCGAAAAAGATCAGGGATTCATAGAAGTTGGAGAGCGGCACCTGAATAATGATGAGCTGCAGTTTTTCGCCCCACGCCTCGGCCGGGGTGTGACCCAGGGCCAGGTGGTAGGATTCCCACCAGCGTCCCAAGAGAGCGCCGGTATGCAGCCCCAGTCCCAGCCACAGCGTGATCCGGCCTGCATCCTTAAGCCGGGCCGACGACCATAACTCCGCCATCAGAAACAGGATGGCCGCCAGAAGATAGATCAACATGACACCGCCGAGGATTTGGCTGATCATGACGGAATCCCTCGCTTCAACTCCATGAGGAGCCGTTCCTGGCGGGCGGCAAATTCTTCCCGGTGGCGGGGGCAGGCTCCCAGCAGGCGCCCCTGCCATCTGCCTTCGGAGGTTTTGGCCACCACCAGGGCCCAGCGCTCCACCGGCCGGAAGAAGGCCAGGTAGAGTCCGGGCAAAAACAGCAGAAAGCCGGCATATACCCATGCCACCCCGGGATCGTGCTTCACCTGGAAGACGGAATAATACCCGAAGGGGATGGACTCCACGGTGAACCGGTAGGGGCCGGGTTGCTGACCCAACCCGGGTTGGTCTTTCAGTATCCAAAAAACCTGGGGATGACCGGAGCCGGGGCTAAAGGCCAGGAGCACCGCCGGCCCGTAGCCCTGGAAGTTGCCGTCCACTTTCATGGGTATGATCTTGCCCCGGCCGCCGGGCAAGTCCGCCGCCCGGCGCAAGGGCGCCTCGATGGACTCGCTGAGGTCCCCCAGTTGCACTTTGAGGCCAATGGGACCGGTGGCTTGGGTGCCGTAGGAGGACTGATAAAAGGTTAAGCCCCCGAAAGTCACGGGCTCATTGACCCGGCAGGTAGCCCGGGAAACTTCCCGGCCATCTTGCATGAAGGTCAAATCCGAGCGGAATTCCTTGGGGCTGCCCCCCGGTTCGTAATAGGAAACCTGGAATTGATCCAGGCGCACCTGGAAATTAAGCGGCTTTTCCACCCGGTGCCCCACCTGAAAAGCGCCGGCCACCTCTCCCTGATCGATGGCTAACTGGCCGTCCACGCCCCAAAATTTGCCGATGAGGCCGCCGGCCAGGATCATCAGGAGGGCTATATGAATCAGGTAAGGCCCCACCGGGCGGAAGCGGCCCCGTTCCAGGAGATAGACCTTTTGGTCCGGGAAGGTCTCCTGGCGGCAACGACCCAACTCCCGGCTCAGGGTGGCCGCGATGTGGGGCTGGGGATCGACTCCCGCCGGCCAGGTAATCTGGCCCCGTTCCGGCAGGGTGAGGGCGGTTTCCACATTAAGCGGCTGCCAGGCGCGCTTTACGGCCCGGGGCAGGCCGTGGACCACGCAAGCCAGGATATTTGCCGCCAGCAGGCTGATAGGACCCAGAAACCAGGGGCTGAAATAGACTTGGGTAAAACCGCCCAGCCAGAGCAGTTGGCCCCATACTTCACCGAAGCGGCTGACATAGTGGCTCGGGGGCTGGTTCTGGGGTACCACGGTGCCGATGACCGCCACCGCGGCCAGAATCAGGAGGAGAAAGACCGTCAGGCGGATGGAGGTCAACGTCCCCCACAGCCATGACTTGGGTTGAGAGTGAATCCGGGTGGCAGACATGCTCTTGTCGGTGATTGCGGTTCCCTGGCCATGCCCTTATGGGGCCAGGCAGCGGCCGCAAAACTTGGAGTAGGGAGGATACCCCGGGAACAACCGGGATAACGGCTCAGTCTTCTTCCAGATCTTCTTCTTCGCTCAAATGATCTTCATATTCTTCTTGGGTTAACAAGTCGTCGAACTCCAGACCGGAAGCCATCTCCACCTTGACCAGCCATCCTTCCGTCAGGGGATCCTCATTGATGATTTCCGGCACTTCGGCGGCCTCGTAATTGACTTCAATGACCTCTCCGGAGATCGGGGCCTTCAATTCCCGGCGCCCGTTCTTGGCTTCGATCATGGTGAAGGGTTCACCCTTGATGAACTCCTCTCCTTCCTCGGGCAGCCGAAGACTGTAAATCTCCCCCAATTTCTCCTGGAGATAATCCGTCAGGCCGATGGTGGCCTGGTTCTCATCATCCAACCGGACCCAAAAATGATCTGGGCTAAAGCGCATTTCACCGATGATACTCACCCCACTCCTCGTAATAATCTGTTGCCCGCAAGAGATTGACGCTGGGGAAATATAATAACCTCCAAAAGGTTTGGCAAGGGTTTTTTGCATGGCAGGGGTATCTCATGCGGTTATTATGGATTTTTTTCTGGTTCTCCGTCTCTTTGGGCGGTGCGGGCTTTTTAGCTTGACAATCCGGGGGTCATTTAATAGTTTACTCTTAATTTCACAATCCCCAGCAGAACCGCCGAAGGGAGACTTGCTCAATGAAACAGGTTCAAAAAATCCTTTTCCCCATTGATTTTGCTTCGAACTTTGAAACCCTGGTGCCCTGGGTCGCAACCTTCGCGGCTAAGTTCGACGCCACGGTGTATGTCCTGTTTGTGGCGCAGGATTTGGCGCATTTCGCCAGCTTTTACGTGCCCCATGGCAACATCGAGGAGTTCCAGCAGCAGGCCATAGACTCGGCCGAGAAAAGAATGGCGGCCGTGGTGGACGAATTCTCCAAAAAATTCCCCAAGATGGAAACCCGCGTCGAACTGGGGGCTCCGGCTGAAAAGATCTTGGCGTTTGTCCAGAAAGAAAAAATCGATATGATCATCATGGGCGCTCATGGCCGCGCCGGGCTGGAACGAGTGATCTTCGGCAGCGTGGCCAACAAGGTCGTAAAAAGCTCCTCCTGCCCGGTACTTACCGTCCATCCCTAGCCCCGTCTCACGCGCATTTGATGATGTTCCACCCCTCCGGTTCCGGCCGGAGGGGTAGCTGTGTTGAGCCCGGCGTTGGGTCGGGCAATGGTGCGCGGTGCGCACCCTGAAAAACTTTTCAAGCCAGTCATTCATGGGCCTTTGGCCCACCCGTAAATTATGAAAAGCTGGTATTGGCTGGTGGCACAGCCTTTCCAGGCTGGGCACGACTAACCCGCTGCCTTGGCACAGGCTGGAAAGCCTGTGCCACCACATTAGTTGGTGCGGCGGGCCTCTGTGCCCGCCACCGGCATAAGTTAATGGTGCGTAGGACGCACCCTACGGAAGACTTTTCAGAGCAGTCATTTATGAGCCTTTGCCCCACCCGTAAATTATAAAAAGTTCCTGATGGGCATACTATTAACTTTGAACTTTGAACTTTGCGAAGCAGGTTTTGCAATGGCCTCTATGCCTCTATGGTTCGGTCCGGTCCGGCATGGGCCAGGAGAATCTTTTCGAGCTGCGCCGAAGCTGGCCTCTGGCCGGCCAGGACCAGGCGGCCGTTGATTATCAGGGCGGGAAAGGACCGCACGTCGTAGTCGTTAAGCAAGGCCGGGGCGGTGATGTACTGCAGGTCGGCGATAATGGCCCGGGCCGCCAGGATATCCACCACTTGCTGATAAAACTTCTGGCAGCCGGAGCAGCCCAGCCCCAGGACCTTGATCTCCAGGCCGGCGGCGGCCTCCGCCTCCGCCGCGTCGCCCGTAAAGCGCCGGAATTCCCGCCACAGGGCCCGGCCATAATCGTCCCGGGAGCCGGAAGGCATATAGTTGGCGCCTGCCGCCCGGCGGAGCAGTTCCTCCTGGGCCGCCGCCGGTGATTCCCAGGACCGGGACGCCAACTCCTGAAAGATCTCCGTCAGGCCCGAGAGGCCAATGAGGTTTTTGCCGATGCGCACAAAGGTGAGGTCATCTGCCATGATCGTGTCGGTCCACCGGGTTAATCGCGGATAAACTTCAATTCCCGCAGTTTTTGGATCAAGGCTGCCTTTTTGTAGACGCCTTCATGGCGGGCGACTTCCTGGCCGGCGGCATTAAGGAACACCTGGGTGGGCACGATGGCCACTTTATACCGTCGGAACACCGCATCCGCCTCGTCGATGTAGAGTTTTTCCACTTCGAACTGGCCGGGATACCCGTCCTTGACGGCCAGGATGACCCGCTCCGACGCCTTACAGATGGGACAGAATTTGCGGTCGAACTCCAGGATCTTCGGCAGACCTGCGGGGGCCATCGTCGCCTGGGCCAGGACCGGCGGCCCGGGACTCAGCCACATCCATCCCAACAGCAGGAGCATCAGGACACTCAAGCGGCCTAAATGCATGGGAGCGCTCCTTGTTCTTATATCCGATTCACTTTCAAATGTAACAAATCAAATATTCAACATATTGATATCTATATTTCTTTTAACCGAAAACGGAAAACGGAAAACCGAAAACGGAAAACAAAATTACACCCGGCTGTCCCGGTCCGCCGGTGGAATCAGGAGAATGGGACAGGGGGCAAACCGGGAGATGTTGTGCGCCACGCTGCCCAGAAAGATATCCGCAATGAAACCCTTGCCCTGAGTCCCCAAGACGATCAGGGAAATGTCGTTGGTTTGGAGGAATTCCAGAATGACCGGCACGGGATGGCCCTCCACCATCCGGGTCTGAACCTCGGGTACGCCCGCGGCCTCCAGCCGGCCCTGGAGCAGGTCCAGAAAATTCCGGGCCACGGGGCCTGCTTCGGTGGGGCTTTGGGGTTCGCCTAATTTCCCCGGAGTTTCCATCAGGGCATGGAGCAGAGTGACCCGGGTCACTCCCCGGGGGGCCAACAGCTCCAGGTAGCACATGGCTTCGGCCGCGGTTTGGGAAAAATCCGTCGGAACCAGCAGGTGAGAAAGGAGCTCGGTGCAGTCCCAGAGGCAGTTGGGCTCCTGGCCGCCAGCCACCCGCACCGGCAGGACCAGGAGGGGAAACTGGATATTGTGCAGGACCGCGCCGGAAATGGTTCCCAGCACTCCTTCCCGCCACCGGGATTTGCCGTGGGAGCCGATGATGATCAGGGAGGCTCCGTATTTTTGGGCCACTCCATTCAGGGAGCGCCCCGGCAGACCGATGGGGGTCTCGATGATGACCTCGAGGCCCTGGTCCATAAGGCACCGCCGCTGGTCCGCCAGGCGGGAGGCGGCCGGGGGCGGCAGACTTTCGCCGGGCCCGCCGAAGAAATTCGGGGTGATGACGTAGGTCAAGATGACCCCGGAACACCCCAATTGCCGGAGCTCGCCCCCGCAAGCCACGATCTGGTCCCAAGCCGGAGACAGATCGGTGGCCATGACTACCCGGTCAAAGATCGGCCGCATCATGCCTCGCTCTCCCCTTCCTCCCCTGGGGACTCCCTCAGTTCAACCAAGTTATCGACGGTCATACCCATGAGTATAACAGGATACGGGAAAAATCAATGGCAGGGCGGCGGTCGGCGGCAGATATCCCTGTCCACTTGGAGCAACCGGTCCCGCGTACCTCCCTCTGCGACTAACTTAGTTCTTCTGCTCATACCCTCATGCCGCCGATTTAACCCACATACCGACAACTTGCAGTGCCTGTTCATAGCCTGGGACGACTGTTGCGAAAATTTCAGTTTTCTCAGGCTGCCGGATACACCATTGGGCAACTAGGCTACGAACTTGACTCTTAATCAAAACCGGAGAAAAAAAGTGAAGGCTGACATGATTCTTCCTTAAAGTTATTTATCGCTTCTGCCGAATATGTTTGCAAGTGAAGATAAGGGCCAACCGAGGTGAGGGGAAGGATCTGATAACAATGACTTTAAGGGACCTCCCAAGGAAAGTTTTGACAACGCAAAAATGACCCCCTCATATCGACTTCTGATCCTCCAGGGATTAGCGCTCAGGTGGAATCAGAGGTAGCAGGGATGATCAGATGGATCACTATATATCCGCACGGCGCACCGGGTTGATAAGAAGAACATTGCTCAAACCTTGCCCAAGATGATCCGGGATTCTATGGCCCTTATGAGGGGGCGCCGGGAGCTTTTCCAGTATTAACCCTGTTTTTTTCAGTTGCTGCTGGCTGGCGCCAGCAAAGGAAGTCCATCAGGTACCCTTTCCAGAAATAAAGCCGCTTCCTCACGGCTGAGATGCAGAGATGGATAAATATGTATAATTCTTTTTTTGGCTTCATTACGCCTCCCTTTGAAAACAAATTAGACCAGCGCTTCCTATTTCTCGGCCGGGACCACGAGGAGGTCCTGGCCGCGCTCCATTATTTTACCCGGGAAAAGAAAGGGCTGGCCATGGTTTGCGGTGACGTGGGCACCGGCAAGACTATGCTCCTCCAGGGATTCCTCGAAAAATTGCCAGCCTCGGTCCACCCCATCGTCATCTCCAACCCCCTGGTGAGTCATCGAGAGCTTCTGGACTACATTGCCACCACCCTGGAGATCCCCCAGGGGGAAGAAACCTTGTTGGGGCGGCTGGATCGGATCAAGGAGACCTTAATTGCGGCCAACGACCAGGGGGAAACCATTCTCCTCATCATAGATGAAGCCCACCTGCTCCCCGACGCCAGCCTGGAACATATCCGCCTCCTCTTCAATATTGAAACGCCGGAATGCAAGCTTTTGCAGATTCTCCTGGTGGGGCAATACGAACTGAGCCACCGCCTCAACCTGCCGCAATTCCGGGCACTGCGCCAGCGCATCAATGTCAACCGGTTTCTCTCGCCCCTTTCCGCCCTTGAGACTGTGCAATATGTGGAACACCGGCTGGAAAGAGCCGGTTCGCGGTTTGACCGCTGTTTTGCTCCCGGATGCAAGAAATTGATCTGGAAGCTCACGGCAGGGGTGCCCCGCCGCATCAACCACTTGTGCGATACGGCCCTGTTGATCTGCCTGAGTAAGGGGCTCACGCGGGTCAACCCCGTGACTTTGAAAGAAGCTCAGGACGCCTTGAAGACGGACCAGATATTCAGCGCCCGGTACTCTTTCCTCCCAAGAACCTTGAGTTTCGGTAAGCTGGGGAAATTCAAGATTCCCGCCATGGCCTGCTTGTTGCTCCTGGCCCTGTGGGGGATGCTGGGATCCTCCGGTTTCCAGGGTGGAATTGGCCAGATCTTTCAGAAGTTTTGGTCTGGGGCGGCGGGATCTGTCCAGGCGCGGGTGTCGCCCACCGGGGCAAGTCGGGAGGGTTCCCCTGCGGCGGCGGCCACTAAGGCCCCCGACCAGACTCCCTCCCTGGCCATTGCGCCGTCGCCGTCGCCTTCCGGCCCTGCGGTCAGCCCCGCTGCTCTGGCCCAGGCAGCACCGGCTCAATTGTCTCCGCCCAAGCCGGAAGAAATCCCCACACCCCCAACTTCGACGAGATCACCGTTGGAGGCCGAAAAAAAGGCCCCGGCCCTTGTAGCTGACGAGGCTCCTGGAGTCAAAATCATTGGGCCGGCGTCGGAAGGCCAGGGCGCGCCAGCTCCACTAAAATCACCCCAGGAGCCGCTTGATAAAGCCTCTTTCCCGGTCCAGGCCTCCCGGCCCAGCCAAGTGGAAGTGAAAGATAATGATAATCTGACCCTGATAGCCAAGCGCTGGTTTCCCCAACAGATGAAACTGGGCGTGGTGGCCCTGCTATTGGCCAACCCCCAAAATCTTAACGCAAATCTGATCTTCCCCGGCCAGAAACTGAACCTTCCCCAAATCGACCCGGTCAACCAGACTATTCAAATGAAAGAAGGGATCTTTTATGCACTCTGGGGTACTTATCCTTCCATCCCTTCCTTGCAACAGACTATTTCCAGACTGAGTCAGCAAAATGTCCGGTATACGGTCATGAATAACGATACCACCAAAGGGGCCATCTCTTACCAGGTGTTGATCGGGGCCTATGCGAGTCGGGAAGACCTGGAGCAGGCCCTTTCCCGGGTAAACAAACAATCTGGATAAAAACCGATGAACCGTTCTATTGCGATGGCAGGACTGCTCTTCATGCTGCTCTTAGGCCCCTGGGTATCCCCCGGGTGGACGCAGCCGGACCTGCGGTTCGAGCAGCATTCCCCCGAGGTGGAGAAGTACTGGAAGAAAAAGATCCTGCGCAACCCCCGGGATAGCCGGGCTTATTACCATCTGGGGCGGCATTATGAGTTTACCCGGCGGATCCAGCTTGCCGCCGAGGCCTACCGCCAGGCCACGCTGCTGGACCAAGGCTGGCCCCAAGCCTTTTTTTACCTGGGCAAGGCCTATCGGGAACTGAGCCGCTACCGGGAAGCGGCTACAGCCCTGAAGCGGGCCGTGATCCTCAAATCGGATTATGCCCGCGCCTATCATTTCCTGGGACTAGTAATGATCGATCTGGGGAGATATGAAGAAGCCGCCGATGCCCTGGTCAAAGCCTATACCTTTAATCCCGGCTGGGCGGAAACCTATTACGACAACACCACTTTTGGGATCCAGCACGAGTTGGGTACGGATAAGGAGGTTAATCTGCGCCTTATCAAGTACATCTACCCGGTAAATCAACATCTGGCCAGGATCCTTTATAACAACTGGTCTCGGGGCAACGCCGCCATGAAGGAATACTGGGAAACGGTTTCCGGTTCCGAACTGCCGCCCGACAAGGGTTATCAGCAAGGGCCCATCCCGGGGTATCGTGAACCCCAGGAGTATGGTTTTCAGAAAGCTCCAGATGTGGGGTTCCGGCGCCGGGCCAATCAGCCCAGTGCCCCCGAGGAACTGGCGGATTAAACTACCTGTGATGACCGATGGACTTCATGGGGTAAGATTGTCTGTTTTTAGAAAGGTGGGCGAGAAATGAACGAATCGCAGGAGCGGGTCAGGAGAATATCCTTTAGAGACCTCCTTAGCATTTTTTTCTCCAAATTACACGTGTTTCTGGGCATCCTGGTCACCATTATTGTGATAACCCTGGCGGTGGCGTTTTTTACCGATCCGATTTATAAGGTCACCGGCAATATCCTGGTGAAGCCCATGCTGGAGCAAGGCGTCAAGCTCATGGCTCCGGTGGCCACGCAAATGAGCACCCAGCCGGTGAGGGTGCAGGATATTACCTCGGAAGTCAGTATCCTGCAATCCCCCCAGTTGCTGAGCATGGTGGTCAAGAAACTTGATCTGGCCAAAGAGGAAAAGCCGAAAAGCCTCCTCTCCCGAGCGGCACTTTATGTATTGGACCAGGGCAACAAGCTGATGGTGGCCTTGGGATTATCAGTGCAGCCCTCCCCCGAAGACCAGGCGGTGTTGGCCCTGAAAAAGAAATTGGATATCTTGCCCGTCGCCCTGTCCAACGTCATTGAGATCTCCCTGACCGGCAAATCACCGGAGCGGATTACCAAGATCGTCAATACCCTGATGCATGATTACGTCGAATACCATGTGTCCTTGTATCGGGCCAAGGGAGCCCGGAATTTCTATGCCGCCCAGGCCCAACTCTTTGCCCAAAGCCTGAAGCAGGCGGAGAACGACCTGGAAAACTTCAAGAAAGAGTGGGCCATTATTGAAATCTCGACGCAGAATGACGCCAATATTGAACTGCTGCGGATGCTGCGGGAGAACCTGGCCTTGGTGCAGGCCAATATCAGCGACCGCCAGACCAAGATCAGGGTTCAACAACGTAATCTGGCGAAAACCGGCGAGGTAGGGGCCATTACTAAAGACATGCAAAGCGGCATCCTGGAAGAACTTGTCCGGGAAATGGGTCCCTTGCTCGTCGACCGGGAACGCATCGCGGCTCTTTACCAGAAATCCAGCCTCAAATACCAGGCCTTGAACCGCCAGGTGGAAGAGCTCCAGAAGGGTTATAACAAGCAAACTAAGGAACTCCTCCAGGGCAGCGCCCTGGATTTGAATGGTTTAAACTCCTATGCCGCGGTATTGGGGAAACATATCAGCGAAATCGAAAAGAAATCGCTGCTGCTCTCGGAAAAGCAGGTGGAATATGAACGTCTGTTGCGGGAATTGAAGCAGCAGGAAAAAAATTATCTTCTTTACTTGAATAAGACGGAAGAGGCCCGCATCGAAGAACAACAGGATTCTTCCCGGGCTTCCAATGTGATTGTGTCCAGTTGGGGCAAGGTGCCTTCGGTGCCGGTATTTCCGAAAAAGCTCCTGATGAGCTTCCTGTCCCTGGTTATCGGCTCCCTAGTGGGTATCGCCGGAGCCTTCACCGCTTATTACATGGATCATACCGTGAAGACCCCGGAAGACATCAGCCGGACTTGCCGGTCCCAGGTCCTAACCTTCATTGCGGACCAAACCCAGGTCATGGCCGGCGGCGGTTCGATTCCAACTCCTGGGGGCAAATCTCAGACCAGGATCTTTGCCCAATTGCCCTTGAAGTCGGGCCATACTTCCCGGCCAGGTGGGGGGGGGGTGCCCCTCTGGATGGCGGAACCGCAGCGTTATCCGGGAATATTGGAGAGCTTCCGCCCCCTGAAAGCTCATTTGCAATTCCTGGCAAAATCTCACCCACCCATGGTTATCCAACTCACCGGGGCCAATCAGCATAACGGCGCCAGCACTACGGCCAGCAATCTGGCCCTGGTGCTGGCCTGGGACCTGGTCGACCACCGCATCCTGCTGGTGGACGGCAACCTGGCCGACCCATCGGCTCAACAGACCTTTGGCCTGTTGCGGGAACCGGGCTTGCTCAATTACTTGACCGAGGAGATGGACCTACAGCAGGTGGTGCAACCGACTATGCGCCCCAACCTGGAGGTGATTACCATAGGCAAGCCCGCCACCCAGGTTTTATCGCCCTTTGATCTTCTCAAATTTTCCACCTTCTTGGAAGATGTGCGAACCAGTTACGACTTCGTGTTGTTTGATTCAGCCCCCATTCTTGGTTCCAGTGACAGCCTCACTATCTCCACCAAGGTTGACGGGGTCATTCTCGTGGCCGAAGCCAATCATACTCGATACGAGACAATCATCAGTATTGAGAACCACTTGCAAGGCAGCGCCAAAGTTTTTGGCATTGTTCTGAATAAGCGACGTTTTGTTATTCCCAAGGTGTTGTACAACATCATCTGAGGCATTTGGGTTGATATTTACTTGAGATCATGGAAAAATCCATTACGCCATTGCCACTTGCCGCATGGTTGCCTAAACGAGGAAATACCGATGCTGTCAGATAAATGTGACCGGAAAGCCGTCCTGTTTCTCTTTTTCCTCCTGTTCTTGGGAAGTTGTTTGGCGGGCTGCAGTTTCATGGAGCCGGCCCGGGACACGGCCGCGATGGCTGCCCAGCCCGTTCCCGCCCTGACCCTGTCCGCGGGGGACGTCCTTGATGTCAAATTCTTTTATTTGCCCGAACTGGATGAGAGCCAGATTGTCCGCCCCGACGGATTTATGACCTTGCAACTCATCGGGGATATATCGGTCCAGGGTAAAACGCCCGCAGAACTGCACCGGGAATTACTCAAACGGTACGCGACCCACTTGAAAAACCCCAACCTGACGATCATGGTCCGTCGGATGAATGACAGCCGGGTTTGGGTGGCCGGTGAGGTGAAACGGCCCGGCCCGGTGCAGATGCCCGGACGGTTGACGGTGCTGGAAGCGGTCATGGATGTGGGCGGCGGCACCCGGCCCACGGCGGATCTGAAGAACGTTCTGGTGGTGCGCCAGCGGGAGGGGCGCAACTACGGTTGCCTGGTGAACCTCCGCGACGTCTTGAAAGGCAAAGAGGGGCACTCTTTCCTCCTCCAGCCCCGGGACGTGGTGTACGTGCCGCCCACGTTCATCACCAAGGCGGATGACTGGGTTGACCAGTATCTCAACAAGTTGGTACCCCAAAGTCGGAGCGTGTTTCTCTATCCGATAGGGCCCGGTGGCGCCGGTCAGGTGGGTATTGACACCACCAACCGCTAAGTTGCCGCGTTGAAAATGATCGAGGCTGAGGATCAGTCGGGAGATTCAGGTTATCCTGGAGCCCGGTTGTATGCCCTTGGCGTGTAAAGGTAATCCACCCAGAATGGTCGCAGACGCAGAAAATAGCTCAACTAAGAAATTATTCAGGTTTTCCGACCTTGCCTTGACCTGCTGTTTCGTCTTGCTGGGTATCTTTCTTATTTATGTAGTCATATTATTGCTGGGGATTGGGGAAGTTCCCACTTTGCCCAGGCGATTCTTGGGACCCTAATGAAAAGTACCGGACACCATAAGTTAACCAAATGTGATAAACGGCCATGAACTATCCGGCAGCCCCCACTCCCCGTGCCCTCCAACTGGAGGCCGCCCTGGTCCTGATGGTGGGACTGGCTATCGGCATCAGCCTGGCTGTCGCAGTATATCTGCCCACCAAGTGGATGGTCTTCATTCTCTTCATGATTGTAGTGATGGCCTTCTTTTGCATCGTGCGCCAGAGGGAAAAGCTGCTCCTGTATTTGAGCGTGGCACTGACCAGCGTATTTCTCAGTTTTCACCCCATTTTCCTGGAACCAGCCGCTTTTAGCTGGCCTGTCAGCGGCTTCCGCATCAGCATCTTTGAGGTGGCCTTTTTCTGTCTTATGATCTCCTGGCTGATCCGCCTGGCGGTAGATATCCGCCTCAAGGTGCGTCTTTTTCCCTGGGTCTCCATCCCCTTTCTGCTCATTTGGTGCCTGAGCCTGGCCGGTCTGAACAGCGTCTCCATGCCGGGAATCGTCAAGTTCAGCAATTTGTGGCTGCTTTTCGAGAGCTGGCTGATATTCCTCTTCTTTGCCAACAATATCCGGGATCGCCAGACGGTCTTTAACATTGTGGCGGTACTGCTGCTTGCCGGGGTCGTGCAATCAATCGTGGGGCTGGCCCAGTATGCCAGTGGCGGCTCCTTGGGACTGCAAATCTTCGGAGAAAGCAAGTCCTATAACGTTTACAGCGTCATGATGGCCGGCACCGAGGTCATCAGCCGGGTGTCGGGAACCTTCGGCCACCCCAATAGCCTGGCGGGTTATCTCGTCATGCTGGTCTTGATCAATCTGGCCCTTTTTTGGGCCCCCATCTCAGCAAGAGTGAAGCTGGCACTCTGGCCGACCTTATTGTTGATGAGTACCGCCCTGATCCTGACTTTTTCCCGGGCGGGGTGGTTAGCCCTGGGCGTTGCCGGCATGTTCTCCTTGTATCTCTGTTTTTTTCGCTGGATCAAATATCGGGGCCTCTCCTTCCTGCTCTCCCTGGCCATGCTGATCATCTTTTTTATTGTTTCAGTGGGCTTAATCACCCCGTTGAGGCAACGCCTGTTTCTGGAGGATTACGGGGCCGCCCGGACCCGGATTCCCCTAGCCGAGGTGGCCCTGAATATTATCGGCCATCACCCCTGGTTGGGAATCGGACTGGGTAATTACACCATGGCCGCCCCGGATTACGACACCACCCCGGAGGGGATTTCCTACGAATTTCCCCGCCCGGTGCACAACGAATTTCTCCTCATCGCCGCCGAGCAGGGCCTACCGGCCCTTGGCCTGTTTCTGGTTATACTTCTCTATGTGGTTATCCAGCTCTTCCGCCTGAGCCAGTCCCGCACTGATCCTATTCTGCCTTATTTAGCCATAGGGTTGTTGGGTGCCTTCTTTGCCTGGAGTGTTTCCCGTCTGATGGACTACAACTATGTCCTGCTGGGGGACCCTTTCTGGCTGCTGGTCGGGTTGTCCCTGGCGATGGTGCAGGTGAGCCGCCAGGAGGGAGGTGACTAACCGGACGGTAAGGGGCAGGCCCCACAATTCCCTTAAGGGACTTGGAAAATACTGATTTACCGTTTATAGTGTTTTCATATTGCAAAGGAGGAGGAACTGCATATGAAAACATCGACTTTGGATCGGAATGGGATATCAACAGATCTGGTGGGCTTGGTTTCGCGTTTGGTTGAT
>JAHIKF010000355.1 GCA_018897875.1 Pseudomonadota bacterium
AGTTCCCCCCTTTTCTAAAGGGGGGTTAGGGGGGATTAGAATGATTCCGCTATCGGAAAATACTTTGGGCAAACGCTATAAAGCCGCCGAGATTCTTCACTTCGCTGCGCTCCATTCAGAATGACATGAATATTTATAGGTTATTGACTGCAACTTCGTATCACACCGGCCGGGACACCGCCCGGCTGGCATTCTGCAAGATGTCCAGGTAGACTTCCGAGTAGTTCAAACGACCCTGTCTGAGGGCGTAGAAGGCGTTAAGCATCAGGGACGCCACCATGAGATTGGCGAAGAGCAGTTGGGGGGCGCCGGCCGCCATGAGTTCCTCGCAGGACAGGGCGGCGGGATTCCGGTCCTGGGGGGTGGCGATCTCAGGGTGATAGCGGGCCAGCGAGGGGGTGAGATCCAGGCCTCCCTGGCGGATGTAGACCTGGACGTTGCCGTCCTCATAGTCGTTGCCCCCGGAAATGAGGCTGAGGTCGGCTAAAGAGGACACGTGGCGGCTGACCAGGTGGCGGGAGGCGTGGTTGTCCACCATCAGGAAGACCACCTCGCCTTCGCCGATCGAACCGGCCACGTTGTCCTCCGTGACGTATTCGGGCCTCGACCGGAAGGCGACGGCCTCGTACTCCCGGGCCAGTTCCCGGGACTTCACCTCCGCCTTATTGCCCAGGCTGGAGAAAGCCTGGCGCGCGGCATTGCCTCGTTCAAAACGGTCCCCGTCAATGAGGGTGAGCCGGGCCGGCTCGCCGGAATGTTGCAGGTAGCGGCACAGAAAAGGCAGCAGGGCGCAGCCGATGCCCCCGATGCCGATGGCCTTGATTTCTATCATAAATAGCTCTCAGCAGTTAGCAGTTAGCGGTCAGCAGTTAGCAATCAGGTATGGATAATTTCCTATTACTGAATTTATTGTAAATATATAGCAGAACATAAAACCTTCCGACAAGGTCTTTTGTGAATTACCAAGGATGTGAGGTTATCAGGGATGATGGAACAGGCTCAGAGAAACAGACCTTAATTCTATTTTAAAATACGTGATAATTCCCTATCTACATCTTCCATTGATAATAAATCGCCAATATTATTATACCTATCTTTTGCATCAAGAAAAGCCTCTATACTGTCAGGGACCCTTTTTAATTCAAGTAATATTTTAGCACGATTAAACTGACAATCAGCTGCTACCTTTGGCAGATTTCTCTGAGCCTCGTTAATAAGTTCGGCATACAGCTTCTCAGCTTCTGATATATTATCCATATGCCAAATGCAAAATGCCCTTTGTGCCTTTGAGGTTATTTTCATGCGCTCAAATTTAGCTTTTTCTGAAATCTCTTCAATAAATTCGTAAGCCTTAATTGCATCCAATAACATTTTTTTATCTATTACTCTGCCGACCTCTATACTCGCCGCTGAAAGCACATTTGCAGCTGTCCCCATAGCCGAAAGGGAAAGGTCCGATGGACCAATCATTTTTGACAACGATAGTGCGGATTCTCTTAAACGAGAAGCCCAACTGAAAGCTAAATTCATCGTATTTTTACAAATATTAAGTTGGGTAAGGTGAGTTAAGGTTCTGACAATTTCGGCAAAATTACACTCATCTTCGTAATACTTTAATACTTCTAATAATAATACCTCAGATTCCTCAAAGTTATTGTTCAAATAAAGCGCAAAACCTAAATTTCCTTTAGCAAAACTGATATATTCATTTGAATCAAATCCCATTAATATTTCAATTGCTTTTCTACCATGCTCAATTGCATCATGAAAATTACCTATCACTGCTTCTATGCCAGCAAGCAAACTAAGAATTTTACCTTCTAATAATACATCTAATTCTTGTATTCTTAATAAACGTAAGGCATCTTCAAGGCTATCTTTTGCTTTAATAAATTCATCTTGATTTTGACATTTCTCACCTCTTTCATAATGAATTATTGCCTCTTGTAGTATTTTCTGAAAAGTATCATGTAATGTATTTTTTAGATTAGCATCAGATGTTAATTCGCTAAGCTTTCTCTTAATATCTAGAAGATCGTCTAATACAATATCCCTTGCTTCTTTAATAGCTTCTCCTAAATCTTCAAAAAGATCGGGACGTAAATAAGGATTTTTTAGAAGTTGAGTTCTTATCCAAGTGACTCCTTTGTAGGTAAAAGTTATACCATAATTCTCTTTTGCCCATCTTCGAAGTTCTTCAACTCTTTCAATTTCACCCTTTGAACCTTTATGACCTGGCTGTGGATCAATATTAATTACTGCAGTAAATGTTATCAAAGGTTTTTGCATTTCTTCAATAGACCTTCTATGCGCTAATATCAAATTTTCTTTTAAATTGTTAATTTGAGGCTGTCCTAACCTTGCATCTAATCTGCGAAATTGCCATCCTTCGGTTCCCTCTTCAACCTCACGCCAAGCGTCTAAACCATTTCCTTTTCCAAAGCGATCTTCTACCCTACGAGAACCATAAATGAGACTACAAATAGCAGCACATAGATCTTGCCAATCATCTCTGCTCAAACTAGCTACTTGATCAATGTCCGGTATTCTTTTCATTCCTTCTACCATACCTTTTATAAAACCTCATTCATCCTAAGGTCTGCCAAAAAGCGATTAATAGCAAAATTCCATTCTGCCACCCTTACCCACAAATCGAGTTGGCAAGACCAGAAACCTATTAAATTCTAGACTACAAAAAGCTTGAAATGTCAAAGTTTTTCAAATTGTTTGGCTCCTCGGTAGGCAAAGGTAACCGTTGAAGAATATAATTCAATCGCCATTCCCTAAATTTCGCTTTGAAAATTCCCGGATTATCGAGTTCTTGAATCATGGCATTAGCCACATAGCTTGCCATTAACACAACATCAATCAACTTGCAGATATGTATTGGCTCTTTACTGCTCTATGCTGACTTCGTTCAAGGCCCGAACTCGATGGGAGGGGGCAGGGGAGTGACTTTCCGGTCCACTTCTCCGCTCCATTCCGCCTCCGGCGGCGCCTGGTCCCAGGGAATAGGAAAGGGAGAGAAGAGGCGCCCCGGGGGGATGGGGCCCCGAGACCCCTGGACCACCACGGAGCACGACAGGGTGAGGTCGGTGTCCAAATTGCCGATGGTGAGGTGGAAGCCGTCTTCGAAGCGTTCGTCCTCGGAGTCCCGCCAAGAGTGAAACGCGTCTATCCCGGCATGGCTGTGGATGGTGCCCAGGCGCATAAGTCCGGCCGGGAACTCCCTGACTTCGTAATCGCAGTGGCCGCCCCCCACGCTCTGGTGAGGCACGACGAGTTCATAAGTCCGGGTGGCCTCCCGCCAGGTCAGCAGGGCCACGGCTTCGCTGGCGTAGCGGGTATAAACCGCCCGGAAAAAGGCCACGGCCTGGAGGAGAAGGGAAGCGGGCAGGGGAGGGGCGGTGAGAAGGACTTCGGGCTCCTGGGACTCAAGCCAGGGGATGCCCGTGGCCGGGACCACGGCCTCAAAAAACGGAGTGCGCTTCACCAGGAATAAGCCATCCCGGCTGAGGAGGTAATAGATGGTGTCGCTGGGCGGGGTAAAATCCCGGTCTTTCAGGTAGATAGGTAACATAAGGCTTTGGGGTTGGTTAGGGCTTTAACGTGGAAATCCAAATCCCCCTAAATCCCCCTTTTTCAAAGGGGGACTTTAAGACCCCCCTTAGAAAAAGGGGGGTAGGGGGGATTTTCATCCTCGGGAGTGAAACATTTGTGGTTCATGAACGTTTAGTCCCGAGCTCAGCGGTTTTAGCCTCGGAAAGCCGAGTCATTCATGGTTGCAGGCGCTCCGGTTGGCCCGGTGGTTCTTGTCGGTTCGGGACCGGCCGGCGTTTCGACCGGGAGAAATCCCGGCGCCTATCCGGCGGCAGGGACGATCCGGGCCAGCGCTACAGGGTGGGCGCGATGACCACCAGAAGCCGCATACGGGTACGGGCTTTCAGGCCGTGGGGTTCGCCCACGGGCATGATCTGGGTCTGTCCGGCCCGGGCCGGCATTTCATGCGCCCCGGTAAACTCGCCTTCCCCTTCCAGAATGATGAGCGCGACGTCCGAGTCGCCGGCGTGGGAATGGACCGGCAATTCCTGCCCGGGCTCAAAGTTGAAAGTCAGCACCCGCAGATTGGGGGAATCATACAAGAGTTCCCGGTGCGGTTTGTCAGGTGTGAATCTGTCCGCTTTATTCAAGTCGATGAATTTCATCTCCCCTCCTGCGGCCCTGAGCCGAAAAACCTCTAAACCCTTCTCCCGCTCACCCGCCGGTCCGGGGTCCCGGCTATGAGATAGAGGTCCCGCCAAAGTCTCGTCCGCACCCCGAATCATTCCGGGGGGAGTGGAGCAGAACCCCCTATCGCCGTGGATAAGTTTTTGAAAATCATAATGTTATTGACCGGTTTTGTCAATCCTCCCTATGAGCCTAAAATACCTTCTTGCTGTCCAGGAGCAGGGTGACTGGCCCGTCATTGATGAGGCCCACGTCCATCATCTGGCGAAAGCGGCCGGTGGCCACCCGCAGGCCATAGCCGGCCATAACCTGGACCAGGTCCTCGCAGAGCTTCTCCGCGGTCTCCGGGGTGGCCGCGGCCTCAAAGGAGGGACGCCGCCCCTTGCGGCAATCCCCCAGGATAGTGAACTGGGATACCAGGAGGACCTCAGCCTTCAGGTCCAGGAGGGAAAGATGCATCAGGCGCCCGTCCCCGGCAAAGACCCGCAGGTGCGCCAGCTTTTGCGCCAGGAAGGCTACGTCTTCGGGGCCGTCATCGGCCGCCACTCCCACCAGAATCAGCAGGCCAACGCCGATCCTGGCCACCTCTTCTCCATCCACCCGAACCCAGGCCTCTTTGACCCGTTGCACCACCGCCCGCATGCCTATCCCCCGTGTGTCGGCGATTGAAGGAGAAATGGGGCACCCATACGGGAGCCGGACGGCGCCCGCCGATGATCTGCGGCCGTAATCGTGGCCGCGCCCGCGACCCCCCCCAATTGCCTTCAGGTCAGTCATTCATGGGCCTTCGGCCCACCCGTAAAACATGAAAAGTCATGTAGGGCGGGCGTCCTCGCCCGCCACTCAACTGGATTGATGGTGCGTAGGACGCACCCTACGAAAAACTTTTCGAACCAGGATATATGAAGTTGAGCAATGGTGTCAAGCTCGACAGGTTTTCTCTCAAGCCCCCAGGCGGGGCCGGCGACGGTCCTGGGGAGCATCATCAGTCTGGCGGCAAGGGATTTTTTCGCGGATTCCCCGGCCCACCAGGCCGCCCACCGTCCCCAGACCATTCCCGGGACCGGGGAAATCACCTGGACCCAGCGTTAATGGATTGTTTTATCAGTTGCGGGTATGTTAAAGTTTTGTCAGCAAAATTTCTTGAGAGGAAATCGATTCCGCCATCATGGCTTCCAGCCCCGTTTCGCAAGCCAGATTAACTATCCCCAATCTCATCACCCTATTTCGCATCATCCTCACTCCCCTGTTTATCATCTTTTTGATCCAGGGGAACTATCGCAAAGCCCTGGTGGTGTTTATCCTGGCCGGGGTGAGCGATATGGCGGACGGCCTCATCGCCCGGACCTGGCAGCAGAAGTCCCGCCTGGGGAGTTACCTCGACCCCCTGGCGGACAAAATCCTCATGGCGGCCAGTTTCGTCACCCTGAGCATCTATCACCAGATTCCCTCCTGGCTGACGGTGGTAGTGCTAAGCCGGGATGTGGTCCTGGCCGTGGGGGTGGTGATCTTCCGGCTGGCGGATATTCCCCTGGTGGTCAGGCCCTCCCTGGCGGGCAAATGGACCACTACCTTCCAGCTCATCACGGTGGGTTTCGTGCTGCTGAGCAAGATCTGGGCCTTCCCGCCCCTGGTTTTGCCGGTCCTTTTTTGGGTTACCGGCGCCTTGACCACCATTTCCGGGCTGCAATACTTTTATCGCGGCATCAAGCAAACGAACATGTTCCATGGCAATGGGGCCAAAGAGAACGGCAGTGGCTGAAATTATCAATCTTTCGCACTTTCGGTCCAAGGTCGCCGCGGACCAGGGGTTCCGCTCCTGGCTGGCCCGCTTCCAGGAACAATTCGGGCCCGACACCCGGCTCCAGGATCTGAGTCCCTCCACCCTCCTGTACCTGGCCACCCCCGGGGAAGAAAATCTTTTCGTCTTCTTCGACCTGGTCATGGGGGCCCAGGGGTTGGGTGGGTCGGTGCGCTTCCGCCTGGATGACCTGGATAATGACATCAAGATGAAGATTATGGACACCGCTTTTGCCCTGGTAGACCGGGTGCGGTTTGAAGTCATGCGCCGCCTGCAGTGGGTGGCGGCGCTGCCTTCGGCGGAGTTGCCCATCATCGAAATGGTGCGGCAGGCCTGGCGCCTGGGGGCTGAATTCGGCCAGGACCCCCCGGTTCTGGTGCCGGAGCATCCCGATTACCCCGCTTTTGCCCGGCTCAACCCCATGGACCGGATGGTCTTCCTGCGGCGGCTCATCCCCCGGGCGGTGACTTGCTTCCGGGACCAGGTAGAACACCCTTCCCCGGATTAGTCTCTCGCCCCGGTTCGTCAAGCCGGATTTCCCCTCAACCTGGGATGGCGACCCCTGGAACCCTCAGGCCCGGTCAGAAGCCTTCCATGAGCCGCGCCTGGTTCTCCCCCAACTCCTTTTTTTTGTGTAGAGGCGCACCGCCGCGGCGGGCGTGGGGCGGATAATCGATGCTGCCGGGTGCAGGTGATAAAGATAGGAGGGGCGGGTTTAAAACCCGCCCCTCCCTCAGTTTTGAACCATGTTCAACGGCGGGATAACCCTTAACCGGCGTGCTCCTTCTTGTAAAGGGGCGACATCTCCCGCAGGGTCTGGACGATGCCCGGCATCACCCGGATCACTTTGTCGATGTCCGCCTCGGTGTTGTCCACGCCCATGGTGAAGACCAGGGTGCCCTGGGCCAGGGCGTGGCCTAACCCGGTGCCGATGAGCACATGCGAGGCCCGGAGCGACCCGGAGGCGCAGGCGGACCGGGTGGCCACGATGATGCCTTCCTCGTCCAGCATCATTACCAGGCTCTCGCCTTCGACGTATTCCACCGACACCGAGAAGAGATGCGGCAGGCACTGGATGGGGTGGCCGTTGACCTTGATCTCGGGGATGCCCTCGCTCAGGCCCTTGGCCAGGCGATCTTTAAGGGCCTGAACCCGGGGCAGGCGTTCGGGCATTTCGAGACGGGCCATCTCCGCGGCCATGCCCATGCCCACGATGCCGATGAGGTTTTCGGTGCCGGCCCGGCGCTTGTTTTCCTGCAGGCCGCCGTCGATGAGGGGCCAGATAGGCGTGCCCTTGCGGATGTAGAGGGCGCCGACCCCGGGGGGGCCGTAAAACTGGTTGGCCGCCAGGCTCAGGAGATTCACCCCCAACTCCTGCACGTCCACGGGGATGATGCCGGTGGCGGCCACCGCGTCGGTGTGCATCATCACCTTGCGCTGCTTGGCGATTTTGGCGATGTCGGCGATGGGTTCGATAGTGCCGATCTCGTTGTTGGCCAGCATGACGCTGATGAGAATGGTCTCGGGAGTGATGGCCTTTTCAACCTCCGCCGGGTCCACTATCCCGTACTTATCCACATCCAGAGAGGTGACGCGGTAGTCCATAAGACGGAGGGTCCGGAGAGAATTCAGGACCGATTTGTGTTCGATGTTGGAGGTGATGATGTGGCGGCCCTTCTCCCTCAGGCCGATGGCGACCCCCTTGATGGCGTGATTGACCGACTCGGTGCCGCCGGAGTTGAACACCACCTCTTTGGGTTCGGCGTTGATCAGGGCCGCTACCTGGGCCCGGGCCTGCTCCAGGGCCTGCTCGGCCGGCTGCCCTATCTGGTTGTCGCTGGAGGGGTTGCCGAAGACGGTTTCGATATAACGGATCATCGCCTCTTTCACCCGGGGGTGGAGAGGCGTGGCGGCCAGATGGTCCAGATAGATTACACCCATGTCAGCGTCCTTATCTCCCGGGCCGGGTCATCAGTGGTCGTGATCATGGGGAATATCCTTGCCACAAAAGATACACAGGGGCGACTCTTCCTCCACCTGTTTCTGGCAGTAGGGGCAGTAGCAGCCTTCGCCTTCCTGTTTGTGGTGGGGTTCCTTGTCCAGTTCGGTGTCGGGCACCTTCCCGGCTTTGCGGTCCAGGTAGTTCTTGATGGCGGAGTGCAGGGCGTCGGCTCCCAGGTTGGAGCAGTGGAGCTTGTTGGGGGGCAGGCCGCCCAGGGCCGCGGCCACATCCGAGTTGGTGATCTTCATGGCTTCGGTCAGGGTTTTGCCCCGGGCCATTTCGGTGATCATGCTGGAAACCGCGATGGCCGCGCCGCAACCGAAGGTCTTGAACTTGACGTCCACCAGGCGGTCATTCTCGACTTTGATATACACATTCATCATGTCCCCGCACACGGGGTTGCCGACTTCGCCCACCCCGTCGGCGCTGATGATTTCTCCCACATTGCGGGGATTCTTAAAGTGATCCAGTACTATTGGGGAATATGCCATGTCCTTCTCCCATTCCGGTGATTAAAACCAAATTATTCTCTCAACTATAAATAATAAGATTTCTCAAGAAGAGGGTCAAGGCCGAACCGCTCCCATCCCCAGGAATTCTTTGCATAAAGGCGCGATTTTCCTTCCAGGAAGCGCTTGCCCCCCAAGGCCGCGGCGCGGTAAAATATTGCTGGATAATAAACGCAATCCAGGTAAAATCGTCACCAAGCTAGGCTTCCGCCGCCCGATCCAAAGGTGATTAATCCGGTGGCACAGGCTAAAGGTTCATGACCGATATCGGTCACCCGCAGGGGATGAAAATCCCCCCTGCCCCTCTTTTTCAAAGGGGGGGGTAAAGTCCCCCTTTAACAAAGGGGGATTTAGGGGGATTTGGTTTTTCACGGTAAAGCCTGCGGCTACCTGCTTATCCGCGCAAAAAGAGGCCTGCCATGCAGATACCGTGCTCCCGTATCCAGGCGATTTTTGCCTTCCAAGGCGTCAGGTTGGACCGCCGCACCCCGGCCTCCATGGTCTGGGACGAACACGGGGGGACCTTCGTCCTCCGGGTGGACGAACTCGCGGCCACGGAAGTCGCCGCCGGTGAGCCGGAAACCGGCATTATCCTGGAAATTCCCCTGTCCCTCCCGGAGGGGCTCATCCGCAGCCTGGAAGAATTCGCCGCCCAGCAACAGCTTCCTCTATCCCCGCCCTCGGGCCCGGAACTGCTGGAGGATGTCGTCCTGGCGGCCTGTCACCTGCCGGTCCAGAACCTCTTCGTCTTTGCCGAAGAGCCGCGCCTGGAAGTCAAAAGACGCGGCGAGGCCGTGGAACTAACGCTCACCGGCGCCTTCAAGGCCCGGCGGCTCCCCTGCCAGGAAACCGACCTGGTCATTCACCTCACCCGGGCCGCCATGACCCGCTTGGTGGCCCTGGTGCTCAGCCTGGCCCGGGGCGGGCTTTAGGGGATTGGGTGTCCTGCACTCGTTCCCAAGTTGCACTTGGGAACGAAAGTGGATACCAGACTCAGCTTGGCCTGTCCTGAAAAGTTTTCCGTTTTCCGTTTTCTGTGGAACAACCGCCCCGGTGGTTGGGCTCCGAAAAGTTACCTGTAGGGCGGGCACTGCCCGCTATAATGACTGTTCCGAAAAGTCTTTGGTGGCACCGGTATCTTACCGGTGCGGGTGCACAGGTTGAAAACCTGTGCCACCGAAGTTTAATCTAGGGTGCGTCCTACGCACCATCAATTTAATCTGTGCCGGTGCAGGCTTAAGCCTGCGGCTACGGTCAATGCCGATTAAACCACGAGTGGGAATCAGAGGTGACCTGATGTACATCTGGTGGAGTTTTGTCATGGTGCTGGGGATCACGCTGCTTTATCCGTCCGGCGGCCAGGGGGCGGAGGCGGTCAAGCTGCCGCCGCCGGTAAAGACGGGCGGCATGCCCCTGGCGGAAGCCCTGGAAGTTCGGCGCACGGTGCGCCGCTTCGCCTCCCGGCCCCTGGACCTGGCCCAGGTCTCCCAAATCCTGTGGGGCGCTGACGGCACGACCGACCCCCGGGGCCTCCGGACCTCGCCGTCCGCCGGGGCCACCTTCCCCCTGGACCTCTATCTGGTGGTGGGGGAGCGGGGGGTTAAGGACCTGTCCGCCGGGATTTACCACTACCGGGTCGAGGCCCATGCCCTGACCCCGGTGGCCCCGGGTGACGCCCGGGCCGCCGTGGCCCGGGCCTCGCTGCACCAGAGTTGGATGGCCGAGGCCCCGGTGATGGTGGTGATCACCGGGGAGTACCGCCGCTGCACCGCCCGGTATGGGGAGCGGGGCGTCCGGTACACCCACATGGAAGTAGGGAACGTCAGCCAGAACCTGTTCCTGGCGGCCGAGGCCCTGGGCCTGGGGGCCGGGATCGTCGGGGCCTTCGAGGACAAGGCCCTGGCCCAGGCCGCGAAACTGCCCCCGGCCCATGAGCCCCTCCTGGTTATGCCGGTGGGCTATAAACCTTAGGGGGCATAGACAGGCTGGGAGGTGGCCCCGTGAAATCTGTTAGCAATGGTTTTTGTTTTGCGTGCCCTCTTTTGCCTAGCTGACAATGGTGCCCCCTACTGTGGTGGCACGATAAAGGACCTGGGCACAATATGGGGTGGAATGCACAGCTACGCCAGGGGTATCAATAACAATGGTCAAATCGTTGGTTCTTTTAAGACAGCTTCTGGCATCACCTGTATGGTTTCGGGGGCCATGGGCCCCTCGACCTCCGTCATATCGCCCGGGTAAGGCCTTTAATCCCGGCGGAGGGCTCCCAAGTATCCCGGGTCAGCAGGCTATTGGCGTAGAGCCGATAGTAGAGACCTGCCTGCGCCTGCAACAACTCCTCGTGCGTTCCTTGTTGGACAATCCGTCCGCACTCCAATACGACAATCGACTCCGCCTGAACCACCGTTGACAGGCGATGGGCGATGATGATGGTGGTCCGTTCCTGCATCAGGCGTTGCAGGGCCTCAAAAACCAATACTTCGGAGGCGGTATCCAGGTTCGAGGTGGATTCGTCCAGGATGAGAATGGGAGCGTTTTTGAGAAAGGCCCGGGCCACGGCGAGCAATTGTCTCTGGCCCCCGGAGAGCTTTACGCCCCGTTCGCCGATTGCGGTTTCAAACCCCTCGGGCAGGTCTTCAATGAACCCCCTGGCGTTGGCCAGTTCCGCGGCCCGCACAATTTCCGCCAGGGTGGCGTCAGGTCGGCCGATCCTCAGGTTGTCGGCGACGGTGCCGCTAAACAGCATGGCGTCTTGTTGCACTACCGAAATTTGAGATCGGAGCGAGGCGAGATTGACCCGGCTAATGTCCTGGCCGTCGATGGAAATTTTGCCCCGCCAGGGTTCAAAAAAGCGAATCAACAATTTAATCAGGGTGGATTTTCCTGATCCGCTGGGCCCCACCAGCGCCACCCGCCCCCCCGGAGGGATGTGCAGGCAGAGGCCGTGGAACAGCGGATGATCGGCGGCATAACCGAAGAAAACCTCTTCATAGTCGATCTGGCCCCCACGTAAAGCCAGGGGCGGCGCCGAGGCATTTTCCGCTTCGGGCTCTAAATCGAAAAATTCAAACAACCGGTCAATGGCGGCTCGGGAGTTGGCCAGTTCGATGTTCAATTCGCCCAACCGGTTGAGGGGGTTATAGAGCATTTCCAGGTAAGCGTAAAAGGCCATCAAGCCCCCGACGGTCAAGGTATTCCTGAGCACGAAGTGGCCTCCCGCCCAGATGACGATTACCAGGGTTAACCGGGTCAGCCAGGTGGTGCTGCCCAACAAGAGGGCATAGGTGCGGATATTTTCAGACACCGCGGCCAGAAAGCCCTGGGATCCGGTGACAAAACGGTGGATCTCCTGCTGTTCATGCGTGAAACTCTTAACTTCGGCAATCCCGGCGATGGCCTCGTGGAGGTTGCCTTCCACGACGTCCATGCACCGCCGGGCTTCCCGGGCTTTTTGCCGCATGCGCTCGCTGACCCGTTTCTGGAGCACGACATACACGGGCAGGGTAGCGTAGGCGATGAGGGCCAGTTGCCAGTTCATGTAAAAAATTGCGAACGTAATGGAGGCGATAATGGTGAGATCCATGAAGAGATTGGTGCCGGCGATAGTAATAAAGTTTTGGGCATTATTCACGTCGGTGATCAAGCGAGAAATGATGACGCCGGTCTGATGTTTCTGAAAAAAACCTATGGGGAGATGCTGGAGGTGCTGGAATAAATCTTTCCGGACATCAAAAATAATCTCATGGGCCAACCGGTAGGAAATATAGGTCCTATAGGACGTAATAAGGGCGTATAAAGCAAACAGCGCCACGGAAAGACCCATGAGTTGATTGAAACTCAACCCCGTGAGACTGGGTTTACCTGCCAATAAATTGTCGATCACATCTTTCAGGATCCAGGGAAAGATCACCGGCAAATTATTTTGGACCACCCCCACCAGCGCGGATAAGGCCACGGTCCAGCGATAGGGCCGCACATAGCGCAGAAAGCGCATGATATTTGAAGACGTAACCTTCATAGGGCGATTCTTTATCACCTAGCCCGGCGCAATTTCCCGGACGCGATGAACCTTGATGGCGGCGAGGTTAGGCCCGGCAACCGGAAAGCGCACCGGCATGGGCCTGACTTTCCCCCGGTGCGGGTCCGGCATCCCGAGCCTGGTCGGCCAGACCCCAGAGGGAGTCGGCCAGGAGCGCCCGGCTCAGGTCGCAGGTGATTCTCTGGCTGTACTCCACCACCCGGGGTCGGCTTTCGGCGCCCCGGAGGCGGGACAGGTTCATCACGGGACAGCCACCCCCGCAGGCGTACCGCCAGGCACAGGCCCGGCAGCCCTCCCGGTGATCCACGTGCAAAGCCTGGAGCATGTCGTCCAGGGGCCGGCGATCCAGTCTTTCGGTGACGTTGCCCAGCCGGTATTGCTCCTGGCCCACGAGATAAATGCATGGATAAACGTCACCGTTGACCCGCACCACGTAGGTCGCGCCGGCGGGCGCCCCGCAAGCTACCACGTGCCGGACGCCGGGACGGATTTCCCCCGAGAAATCATTGAACGGGAAGAGGTTCGCCTTGCCGGTCCGGCCCCAGCGGCCCAATTGGCGGGCCGCGGCAATGATCTTGTCCGGGTCCGGCAAGATCGCCTCGGGAAAGAAGTCCCGGTCCGAGTTGACCGGGCGGACCGGAACGAAGAGCGAGGAGGCGGCCCCCAGCCCGGCGTGATGCGCCGCCACCCGGTCCAGACAGTCATGGTTGGCGGAGGTGATGGTCGTCCGCAAGGTGACCCGGGCCCCGGCCCGGACCAAGCGCCCGATGGTGGCCGCGGTCCGGGCATGGGAGGGGCCGCCTCCGGGATAGGTCCGGCAACGGTCGTGGATTTCCGGGGGACCATCCACCCCGCAGAGGATCGTGATGTCGTACCGCGCCACCCATTCCGTCAGGTCGGGAGGGCTCAAAGTCAGGTTGCTGGTCAGGTGATAATGGATATGTTTGTCGGGTTGGGCGGGCTTCAGCCGGTCCTCACAGCCCCTGATCACTTCTTTGACGACCGGCCAGTGCAGCAGCGGTTCGCCGCCGAAGAAGGCCACCTCCACGCATCCTCCGGGCTCCAGTTCCTCCAGGCACATGGCCACGCTCCGCCAGGCCACCGCCGGGCTCATGCCGGCGCGATTATCCTTGCGGTAGGTCTGAGGCCCATTGAGGCAATAGATACAGGTGAGATTGCAGGACTCGCCCACCAAGAGATAGAGGGTCACCCGGTCCCGGGGGCGGACCGGGGCCGCGGCGAAACCGCGCCGTTGGCGCCCGTCCCGGTTCAAAGGCGTGTCGCTGAGGATGCCATGGTCCCGAAGGAGGCGGATCAGGGCGGCATCCTCCGGGAAGACCGTCAGGAGTTCTTTTAGGGAGCGCCCCGGCGAGGCCGCGGCCAGGAGGCGTTTGACCCGCTCCCGGCCCCGCTGCACATACAGGGGGCGGAGATGAAAGGAGTCGGCCAGAAGCAGTTGGTCGGCGCCTCTTTCCAGGGCGATGAGGTTCTCCGTCATGTCAAGCTACTCTTGCGGTCCTGGCACGCCCTGAGCGGCAGCGCACCGGCTCCCCGGCATATAGCGGTTGCCATAAATTCCTTCCGTTTGGAGGTTCTTATACTAATTACATGTCAAACATAGAGTATTAAGCCAATCGAAGTTTGTCATGGAGCGTACGATTTCCGGTTGTTGAGATAAGAAGTTTAAGCCATCTGAAAGAATATCAACGACTTCGTCCAGGGAATTAAGGGAGAA
>JAHIKF010000356.1 GCA_018897875.1 Pseudomonadota bacterium
CAGGGGGAAGGTCTCGTAAAGGTTCCGGCCCATCCCCGAATAATAGATGCCCTGACCCGCAAAGACCAGGGCCAGGGGAGAAGGTGCGTCAGCCTCGGGAGCGGCGAAGATGCCCTGGCCGGCGAGGCCCCGCAGGGTTTTATCCGCCAGCGGGGCGGTGATGGGAGTAAGGGCCGCCACTTTCTCCCGAGCCTCTTGGTCGTCTTCGGCCACCACTCCGAGTCGATGGGGAAGGTCAGAAATCCGAGTCCTCAGGAACGACACCCCCTCAATCAGCGCTGAGGGCGCCGGCTCCTCCTGCACTTTCGGCCCGGCCGGGGGGCGCGAGGCATCCGAGACCAGCACCACCCCGGCGCCGTTGAGACATTCTTCCACCTGCACTACGAAATTAGCGCCGCCAAACCCGAAGGCGTTTATCTGGAGCCGCCGGGGCTGATTCGCCGGTCTGGGCCAGGCTTCGGGTTGGGGAATTACCTGGAAGCCCCAGCGTTCCATGTCAATCTCGGCATCCGGGGTGCGATAGTTCAGGGTGGGGGGGAAGACCCCGTTTTGCAGGGCCATGACGCCCCGGACCAGGTTATTGATGCCCGAAGCCCCCAAACAGTGGCCGATCTGGGACTTGAAAGAGCTCAGCATAACCCGGCGGCCGTTGGAGTAAAAGCTCTTGAGGGCCCGGACTTCCTCCAGGTCCCCTTGGACGGTGGCGGTGGCGTGGCATTCCACCAGGTCCACCATTTCCGGGCCGTAATTGGCATCCTTAAAACCGGCGCGAATGGCGATTATCTGGGTCTCGGCGACACTCTCCACCATACCCCGGTCGTTATTGCTGGCGCCGACCCCGGTAATGTAGGAGTAGACCCGGGCGCCGCGCTTTTTGGCCACCGATTCCCGCTCAATGACGATCATGCCGCCGCCCTCCCCCAGGACAAACCCGTCCCGGGTGGAATCGAAGGGGCGGCTGCTCGCCTCCGGGGGGCACGGTAAACCGGAAACCCCGGCCAGGGCCCCCAGGGCCGCAAACTCTATGAAGTGGGCCGGATAAAGGTTTTCTTCTCCACCGCCCACCACCGCGGCGTCCAGGATGCCGTTGTTGATCATCTGGATGGCGGAATAAATGGCCACCAGGCTGGTGGCGCAGGCGGCGGAGACCGAGTAGCACGGCCCCATGAAGCCGAACTTGTTGCTGATGAAGCCTCCGGCGGTGCTGTTCAGCCGGCCCAGGAGCGTGGTGTCGTCCACGGTGATATAGCCGGCCTTGATGAGCTTCTCCGCCTCCAGGGCCAGTTCCGGGGTTAAGTTCAGCAGGCCCCGCAAGGAATGGACGATCTTTGGGGCCGTCACGCCGATAAACAGGTCCCCCAGGGTGCTGGCCGACTCCCCGGAATTCTGGGAGATGAGAATGCCGATACGCTCCCGGGGGATGTTGGAATCCACGATACCCGCATCCTTGATGGCCTGGTTCGCCAGGTACAGGGTGAGCTTGGTGGCGTTGGCCATGGTGCGGAAGTCCTGGGGCGGAATGTTCAAATCCTTACGCGAGATATTGACATGCTTAAACGCCCCCACCTTGCAATACGTTTTCTCCTTGGTGCCGGGGCGGGGCTCGTAAAACATGCTGTGGTCCCACCGGTCGGCAGGTATCTCGGTAATCCCGCTCTTCAAGGCCAGGACGTTTTCCCAGATCTCGCCGGGGGTATTGCCCAGGGAATTAACCAGGGCCATGCCGGTTATGGCCACCCGCTCCCGCCCATTTCCGGTCTTGGAGCCGGACCGCACCGCCTTCCCCTTCGAGGGGCTTGCCTTCGCCAGCACCTTTTTTTCAGGCCCTCCGGCTACTTCCTGGTGTAGTTCAGCAATAGTCGATACCCGGTTAATCATACCCGCCACCGCGCCACTCATGAATTGACCTTCCTTTAAACAAGTCTCTTCATCCATCGAGGAACCGGCGGCCTGATCCTTGCCCCGGGAGGCGATCAGCAAACTTTTGGCGCTGAGGGATTCCAGTTGCCGCCGAAAAGCCGACTCATTTTCGTTGCCGGAAACAAACCTTCTTTCCAGGGCCAGAATGGCCTCCATCTTGGGAGTTTTGAGGGAGCGCACCCGCAAGCCGATGCTTTCGCCGGACAGGGCGGTCGCTCCCGGTGCGGCGTTAAGGATCACCCGTTGGTAGAGCCGGCTCAAGGCGCCGGTGGAGACGATTTCCCGGGTGGCCAGGTAGGCGGTGCCCATCTGGATGGCGTCCGCGCCCAGCATAGCTGCCCGCAGTGCGGTCTCGCGGTTGAAAATCCCCCCAGCCAGCACCAGGTACCGGCCCTGGAAGAGTTCCGGTTCCCGTCGCTTCAACTCCAGTGCCATCTGATGCAACGTCAGGGAGGAGTGCGCCCCTACGTGGCCGCCGGCCTCCTGCCCCTCCAGGACCAGCCAGCGCACCCCGCCTTCCAGGGCCAGGCGCAGCAGCCCTTCGTCACCGGTTACATAGATTACTTCGATGCCCTTTTCTCTTAAGCGGATGGCGTAAGCCGGGTCGCCGGCGGCGATGGCCACGAAGGGGGGGTGGACTTCTTCAACCCAGGCCAGTTGTTCTTCGAGGAAGGGGTTTTCGGCCAGGGCGATGAGATTAACCGCGTAGGGCCGTGACCCCATGAGGCTGCGGAGAGGACTGAAATCAGTCTCCAGCTGGCGGTGGTTTCTGAGGCCCAGGGCCACGGTGGGGAGGCCGCCGGCCTCGGCCACCGCCAGGGCGAATTCGGGCACATCGCTGATCCAGGTCATGGCCCCCTGGATAAAAGGATAAGTGGTGCCCAGCTCCCGGGCCGCCGGGCTATCAAGAAAACGCCGGGCCGTGGCGTTCACGTTCCGCAACAGCCTGGCCACCTCCGCCTGAAATCCTTGTATGGCCTCGGCGCTGGAGGTGCCGAAGCGCTCTCTAAACGCCTGGGCAAAGGCGGCTTCCGGACCCAGGGGGATCAGGTGCCGGCGGTCCAGATCGCTTTCCAGGGCTGGCACCGCCGCTTGAGCCACATGTTGGGCAAAGGCGCGGCGCTTGGCCGCGGTAATGGGGCTGTCGCTCAAAGAGCGGGCGTAACGTTCCAATTCTTTTACGGCCGGGAAATTGCCTTTATCGAAAAGTCGGCAGAACACCCCCAGGGTTCCTCCGACCATGCTGGTGTGCTCGGGACGCAACTTGGTGATCTGTTGCCGCAGCCTGTCGTCTATCTCCACCAAGTCAGTCTGCCAGTGGAGACTTTCAAAGACTATACCCTTGGCGCCGGTGGCCAAAAAGGCCGCCGCCGCCTCTGGGGTAGCTACTCCACCCCAGATGACCACATCCACCTCACAGCCACTGGACTGCAACATCTCTTTGGTGCTGGAGTACAGGACGCCGATGGTGTCCCCACTCACAAACCCCGCAGCCTCGTTGCCTTTGAGGGCTACAGTCCTGACGGGGCCCTGGTGCTGAATGAGGATGTGGAGGAGGTCTAAATCGCTTATGATCGGTAGGCAAGCGCATCGGGCCGAGAGCTGGCCCAGCCGCTGGAGAAAAACCTCGGGGGCGCCGGGGAAAAGGTCGGGGTGGTATTCCACCCACAAGGTCTTGACCCCGGATTCCTCCAGGAAGACCTCCAACTCCGGCTCCATCAAGTCGGGGGCGGATATCTTTACCGCGGTGGCGCCCACCGCTCGCAGGGCTGGCGCCATCTGGGCAAACTGCATGGCGCTCAGGTCAAATATGGCGCGGCTGGATGTTAAGCGCGCCACATCCACCACCGTGTGGCTGACGTTCCGAGACCCCCAAACGAACGCAAAGAACTGGTTCGCACCAGGAAGGTGCATCGTTGACTCCCCCATCAAGCCACCATGCTAAGTGAAACGCCAAGTCCCCGAAACCGCCGGAGACGTTGGTCCAAGTTCACTTAGTCAAAGCTTCATCTCCTATTATAGAGAAAGTAGGCTAATTAGTCGAGATGATGCGCCAACCCAGGGTTGGCTGACTAAAGACGGTGCTTTGGAAATTCTTTCTTCAAGCCTAAATAATAGCAAAGGATTTTCAAAAAAGGCAATTAATTTTTCTGAATTCCAGGCATTTAGAATCAGCGCCCCTGGTTTGGCCGACAATGCCTCTGAACCCCGATTTGGGGAAAATAAGCTATCCCTGGAGGGGTTTCCCTGGCCTTGGACTGAAGGGGAAAAGGCGCTTTGCCCCTCCGGCCGCAAGTCAAGATCGTCGGACGGTTGCTGCGAGGTGAAGACCTGGAAAGGCTTTCCCGGGAACCCGGGGTGAGTGCGGCCGGGTTCTGCCAGTGGCGGGGCCAAGGCCACATCGCGGGACGGGCGGAGTGGAAAAAACCTTCCCAGGATGGCCGCGCCCCGGAGACCATGCGGTGGCGCCGGCTGAAGCGCGCCGCGTTTATGAGCCGGAAATGTCAGAGGCGGCAAATATTTTGGTAGATCTTGTTCAAGGTATCCTTCAAAAGGTCAATCTCAGGCGGGGTCAGGTTTTTCGTGACTCTCTCCCGCAGGTTTTGGGCCAGGGGCATGAGGCGCTCCTGAAGTTGCTTGCCTTCCTTGGTGAGGTAGATGCAATATTTCCGGCGGTCCCGGGGATCGGGTTGGCGAAAGACGAGGCGTTTCTGCTCCAAGGCATCCACCATCCGGGTGATGTTGGGCTTGTCTTTCGCGGTTTTTTCGGCGATTTCCCTTTGGGACAGGCCGTCTTCATCCCAAAGATGACGGATGATGGCCCATTGCTCCGCGGTAATCTCAAAGCCGTTCTCTTTAAAGAACCTTTGCAGGGCCGACTTTAAGGCCAGGGCGGTCCGGTAGATAGTGAAGCCCAAGGAATCTTTGGTGGGTGAGTAGTCATCGTTCATAATAGTTATATTGATAACTACTACAGATAGCATTGATTGTCAAAATAATTGTCCCTCTCGCCGCGGCGGCTCTTGAGGCTGCCTATCACCTGCGGTGGTGCGCTATGGAAAATCTGCATTTTTCCGGATGTCATCTTTTCCTTGGCTGCCGCCTGATTTTTCGCGCCGGATTCCCCTGTGAAATTGGTTACTATGATAATGATAAATTTGCTAACAAGATTGACAGGTTTGGGGATTCGATTCATAATGAGCTTAAATTATTTGGCTTCCCTGTCGCCCACGTCCCCTGCCCTGGGGCTGCTCTGGCTGGGGTCAGGCGAGGCTGTAAAGAGGTTATGCCACCGTGGCCAGAGGATATCTGATGCAGAAAATCAAACTTCCCGATAGGCGCACCCTGATCATCATGGTCGTGGCGGTGGTTGCCGCCCTGGCTCTCACGGCCTACCTGCTGCGCGGCAGCGGCAAGTCGGCCGGGTTTAAGACCGTCCAGGTGAAGCGGGGCGACCTGCAGGCGACCATCAGCGCTACCGGGACGGTGGAGCCGGAGGAAGTGGTGGATATCGGGGCCCAAGTCGCCGGCAGGATAGTGACCTTTGGCAAAGATATAAATGGCGGGGAGGTTGACTACGGTTCTTTCGTCGAGACCGGGACGGTGCTGGCCCGGATTGACGACGCCCTCTACGCCGCGGATGCGGCCGGGGCCAAAGCCCAACTGGCGCAGGCCAAGGCCGCAGTCCAGAAGGCCCAAGCCGATCTGGGGCAGATGCAGGCCAAGCTCTTACAGGCCGACAACGACTGGGCCCGGGCCCGCCAGCTGGGACCATCTGACGCCCTGTCGCAAACCGACTTCGACGCGGCTCGTGCAGCCTATGAAGTTGCCAAGGCCAATCTCGGTGTCGGCAAAGCCGCCATAGCCCAGGCGCAAGGCACTGTGTCTCAGGCCGAAGCCACCGTGAAGCGGGCCTTGCAAAACCTGAGTTACTGCACCATCATCTCGCCGGTCAAAGGGGTCATTATCGACCGGCGGGTCAATATCGGCCAGACGGTGGTGTCCAGCCTCAATGCCCCCAGCCTCTTTCTGCTCGCCAAGGACCTGAATCGTCTCCAGGTTTGGGTCTCGGTCAACGAAGCGGATATCGGCCGGATCAAACCGGGCCAGCCGGTCAGCTTCACGGTAGATGCTCACCCCGGCGAGGTCTTTCCCGGGGAGGTAGGCAAAATACGGCTCAACGCCACCATGACGCAAAATGTGGTGACCTACACCGTGGAAGTTGATACCGATAATTCCGGCGGCAAACTGTTCCCGTATCTGACCGCGAACGTCACGTTTATCGTGGGGGAAAGCAAGGATGTCCTGCTCGTCCCCAACGCCGCCCTGCGTTGGATGCCCACGGAGGAGCAGGTAGTGAAAGAGTTTCGGGGGAGTCCCAAGAAGGCCAAGGGGTCCAAGGCCCCACCCCAGGTCAAGCCCGCGGTTAAGGGTGGCAAGGCTCCGGTGGCCCCCAGCCTCGTGTGGGTCCCCCAGGGAGACCTGGTACGTCCGGTCCAGGTGACCCTCGGCCTGAGCGACGGCAGCCTGACGGAAGTTTCGAGCCCCGAACTCAAGGCCGGGACCCTCTTGGTGGTGGGCGAAATGAGCAGTCAGTCGAACGGGGAACCTGCGCCTGGCGGCAGCCCCTTTACCCCGCAAATCTTCAAGAAGCCCGCCAATGATAAAAAATAGTTTAACGTCCGGAGGGGCATCCGGCTGCAACGGTTGCTAACAAGAGCCGCCATGGAATTTATCGAGCTGCGCGACATATACAAGACGTATCACCTGGGCGAAATCGACGTGCCGGTGTTGAGAGGTATCTCGCTGACGGTGTCTCAGGGCGAGTTTGTCGCCCTCATGGGCACTTCAGGTTCGGGCAAGACTACCCTCATGAACATCCTGGGGTGCCTGGACCGCCCCTCTTCCGGGGAATACTGGCTGGAGGGGAAGGATGTGGTGGCGCTGTCGGCCGATGAGTGGGCCCAGTTGCGGAACCAGAAAATCGGCTTCGTCTTTCAGACCTTTAACCTGCTGCCCCGAACCAGTGCCCTGGAAAATGTGACCATGCCGCTGTCGTATACCGCGGCGCACCTATCCGACCAAGAGGCGCGCCAGCGGGCCGAAGACTTGCTGCATCGGGTAGGTTTAGGGGAGCGCCTGGACCACGATCCGTCTCAACTCTCCGGCGGGCAGCAGCAGCGGGTAGCCATTGCCCGGGCCCTCATCAATAATCCCTCCATCCTGTTCGCGGATGAGCCCACCGGTAACCTCGACTCCAAGACCAGTGATGAAGTCCTGGAACTCTTCCGGAAACTCAACGAAGAGGAAGGGGTGACCATTATTCTGGTTACTCACGACGCCAATGTCGCCCGATTCGCCAAACGGATCATCAGGATCACCGATGGGATGGTGGAAGCCGAAGAACCTCAAGCTCCAGCGGCTCAGGGGGGGCAGGTTGGTGCATCGCCTCCGGCGGGATCAGTGGCAAAGCGGCACTCAGGATTGGCGTGGGTGCGGCTGGAATGGATGGTGCGGACCGCCCTGCACGGCCTGAGGCGCAACGTCATGCGGGCGGCCCTGACCACGCTCGGCATCGTCATCGGCGTGGCCGCGGTCATCGCCATGATGGAGATCGGCAGCGGCTCTTCCAGCGCCATTCAGGCAACCATTGCCAGTATGGGGGCCAATAATCTGTTAGTCTTGCCGGGTACGGCCTCCAGCGGCGGCGTCAGCTTCGGGGGGGGCAGCAACAAGACCCTCACCCCCCAGGACGCCGAGGCTATCCTGAACGAGTGCCCGGCGGTCAGAGGCGCAGTGCCCATCGTCCGAGCCCGGACCCAGGTCATTTACGGCAACCGCAACTGGGTCCCCACTTTTATTTATGGCACCACTCCCGACTGGCTCGACGTCCGGGAATGGGGCCTGGCCGAGGGCGACATGTTCACGGAGCGGGATGTCCGCAATGCCAGCAAGGTCTGCGTGCTGGGCCAGAGGCTGGTGCGGGAGCTTTTCCAGGGCGAAAACCCCATTGGCAAAGAAGTTCGCGTCAAAAATGTCTCCTTCCGGGTGGTGGGGGTCCTCACCAGCAAAGGGGCCAACATGATGGGCATGGATCAGGATGATGTCCTGCTCGCGCCCTGGACGACGATTAAATTTAGGGTGACCGGTTCTTCGGCGGAGACCGGTAACCAGAGCGCCGCTGCCTCGACTTCCGGCTCAGCCACTTCCACGACGGTTAACTCACTCAACCAGCTCTACCCCACCAGCCAAAACAAGCTGTATCCGGAGCAGTCGGCGACCCAGGCCGCCGACACCCCCCAACCGGTGCGGTTTATCAACGTGGATCAGATCCTGACCGCGGGTCGCTCCACCCAGGAAATCCCGGCCGCCATCAAGCAAATCATCCAGTTACTGCGGGAGCGGCACCGGATTGGCCCGGGGGAGGCGGATGACTTCAACATCCGGGATATGACCGAAATGACCAAGGCCCTGTCTTCCACCGGCACCATGATGACCAAGCTCTTGCTGGCGGTGGCCCTGATCTCCCTGTTGGTGGGCGGGTGGGGATCATGAACATCATGCTGGTGTCGGTGACCGAGCGGACCCGGGAAATCGGCCTGCGCATGGCCGTCGGGGCCTGGTCCCGGGATATCCTGCAGCAATTTCTGGCGGAATCGGTGATTCTCTGTTTCTGCGGCGGGGCAGTGGGCATTCTGGTGGGGCGGGGAATATCTATGTTAGTCAGGATGTTGCTGCGCTGGCCGACGGAATTATCCCTGAGCGCCATCGTCGCGGCCTTTGTGGTGTCGGTGACGGTGGGCATCGTGTTCGGCTTTTATCCGGCCTGGAAAGCCTCGCGTCTGGACCCAATCATCGCTTTGCGGTATGAATAAATTTTTGGGTCACACTCCTGAGGGATACCAATTTCTCTGGGAACCATGGTCACCCTGAAAAGAACAAGGCACAGCCTGGAAAGGCTGTGCCACCAAGAGTAATAGGGCTATAAGCCAAGAAAATAGAATGAAGGAGAAAGAAAAAACTGAGAAACCCGGTGGCACAGGCTTTCCAGCCTGTGCTCAAAAAGATGAGTTGTGCATTAATCGCCGAAACTTGCCTCACTGGCAATTGCCCGGCAGCACTTATTTTATCACTTTCCGTCTGAGATCAGGGATCATTAGTGATGATGAAAGAAAAATTGTACTAGATGCTATAAAACATTTTCATAAAATAAGATATTGGGTGACAGCTACCGTGGTAATGCCAGATCATATTCATCTAATGTTGAAGCCGGTTGTGTCAGAATCTAACGCTGAATTTTCTCTAACCTAACATGATCGATTTATATCTTGCACGTTATGCGACTATGTGGTAACATATTGATATGACGGAGCAAATGGTTGCTACTGGCTTTGCTCAACCTAAACCCAATGGGTGGGAGGTTACCACAAACACTGCTATGG
>JAHIKF010000357.1 GCA_018897875.1 Pseudomonadota bacterium
AAAATTCCCCTCTCGTTCCCAAGTTAAACTTGGGAACGAGACTCGTAGGGTGCGCACCGCGCACCTGCGTCCATGCCCTCAGAAAAATAAATTGCCCCGAGTAATGATAACCGTTACATTCAGTCCCATTAGAGGAGGAGACCATGTTACCCAGAAGCCGGCGTCCCACGGTGCCGGGAGATATCCTGCGCCATGAATTTTTGGAGCCCTTGGGCCTTAGCCAGAAGGAATTGGCGGAGGCCTTGGGGATTACCCGGGTGCGCCTCAGCGAGATCATCCGGGGTAAGCGGGCCGTTACGCCGGACACGGCCATTCGTCTGGCGCGATTCTTTGACACAACTCCGGAATTTTGGATCGGCCTACAATCTGACGTTAGCCTCTGGGACACGCTGCAGGTGCATGGGGCGGAATATGAGAAGATCAAGCCCGTGAGGGCGGCGGTTGAATAGCGAGCCACTAAAGGCGTTGGAATTATCAAATGAGAGGCGGAATTGAGGAGTTAAGGCCATGCGTGTGCCCTTCAAGAAGCAGGTTCATGGGAGCCAGAAGTGGCTGCAAATTGCGGTCAACGAACACTCCGACGACTTTAATCGTGCAGTTAGAAGGGTATGCGGCCTTGATGAGTCAGAGCCCATCATTTGGCTGTCCCCGCTCCGGGAAGACGAGTACGCCGAGTATCGAGATGATACCTGGCTGAGACGTCTCTCAATAGAGCTTCCCAAAGGCTCTCTTAAAGACTTTTGGCCCCCGAGAGGACCCCAATGGGATGGGTTTGGTCGCACTCGTTCAGGAAAAGTGATCCTGCTGGAGGCAAAGGCGAATATTCCTGAGATCGTCTCATCGGCCTGCCAGGCGTCAGATGCTTCGAAGTTACTGATCAAAAAAAGTCTGCGGGAGGTCCAAAAGTTTCTTCGCGTAGATTCCGCTATTGATTGGTCCGGTAAATTGTATCAGTTCACCAATCGCATCGCGCACCTCTATTTGCTCCGTGAGGTCAACGGAATTCCCGCATATCTGGTATCTGTCTATTTCGTAGGGGACAAGCAAGTATCGGGGCCGGAGTCGGTGGCGGAGTGGCAGGCGGCATTGATGGTTGCCAAGGGTGTACTTGGGCTAGGAAAGCGTCACCGATTAAGTGAACACATGGCTGATGTCTTTATTGAGGTGGCGAAGCTATCCCCAGATTTTTCCCGGATGTTCAAAACCGGTCTGTTTGGCGGGGCGTCCAGTTGATCCGCCCTCAACCAGCCAAGCTCTGCTGGTTTTCCCATAAATTTATTTCATCAGTGGTCCGATTAAGCATCTATCTTGCCCAGATGGTGGGCTGGGACCGGGATGAAGATTGTTGACCGTTATCTCCACAAAAGCCAGGAGGAAAGATGCATAGCGCTTTAACCGAACTGCTTGAACAAACCATACTCTATACCCCTCGTCTGGTTTCAGGCCTGATTATTTTTGCCTTATTTTGGCTGGCAGCCCATGTTGCCCATAAAATCATTCTCAGGATGAGCCAGAAGTCCAAAGTAAATCTGGTCATTATTGAACTCGCCTCTGCTACGGTAAAAATCACGTTATTGGCCTTCGGTACGGTGACCGCGCTGGGCACGTTGGGTATCAATGTCTCGGCTCTGGTGGCCAGTTTGGGACTTACCGGGTTTGCCCTGGGATTTGCCCTGCGGGATGCCCTGTCCAATCTTTTGGCCGGCGCCTTAATTTTGGTTTATTGCACGTATGGAATTAATGACCAGATTGCAGTGACCGGTTTTGAGGGCATCGTTACGAAAATCAATCTGCGCTATACCGTGCTGCAGGCTGAGGATGCCACCATCCTCATTCCCAATGCCACCATGTTCTCCAACCCCGTCAAAATCTTAAAAAGAGGCAACGTGTGTCCATTGGATACATGACTTGCCGCGGGGCTCAGCTGCTGTGACTGGTAATTCTTGAAGCAGTTTAGCTGAACGGAAAAAAGCTTTTAGCCTTCGCCCATGGTGAGGTTATAGGCCAGGTTGTCCAGCTTGACGGTGAAGTCGACGTTTTCCACTGCCATGCCTTCGGGGACCTGAAGTTGGATGGGGGCAAAATTGAGGATGGCTTTGACGCCCGAGCCGATGAGGCGCAGGGCCGCCATTTGCGCCCTGGCGGCGGGGGTGGCGATGACCCCGATCTCCACGCCCTTGTCCTTGACCACCGTCTCCAACTCCTCCACGGAGTAGATGGTCTGGCCGCTGGGCAGCCGGCGACCCACCTTGGCCGGGTCGACGTCGAAGACCGCCACGAACTCGTAGCCCTGGCGGATAAAATTCTGATGGGCCAGCAGCGCCGAACCCAGGTTCCCGATCCCCACCAGAGCCATCTTCCAGATCTTGTTGAGGCCCAGGATGCGCCTGATCTCGAAGAGCAACTCCTTGACGAAATAGCCCACTCCCCGGATGCCGAACTCACCGAAGTAAGCCAGGTCCTTGCGGATCTGGGCCGGGTTGATGCCGCACTTCTGGGCCAGCTTGTCCGAGGCGATGATTTTTACCCCTTCCTGGGCCAGGGCCTCAAGATACCGGGAGTAAATGGACAAACGGGTAATGGTGGCCGTGGGAATCTTGGAGAATTTCATGGCTGAGCGCATTAATTAACCACTATGAGGGTAAGTCGCATATTACATTGTTCAAATTTGCACAAAGATCCTGAATAAAAAGGGGGGCCTAACGCCCCCCTTCCGAACTTTCAGGTGGTTACATCTTGAAGCCCAGGGCCGTGGCAATGGGTTTGGTCATGGGGTAAGCGTACAGGATGATCAGGGCAACGACCAGAGCGTAAATACACAGAGACTCGATCATAGCCAGACCGATCAGCATGGTGACGGTGATCTTTCCGGAAGCCTCGGGGTTACGGGCGATGCCTTCCACCGAGCTCTTAATGGCCAGGCCCTGGCCGATGCCGGTACCGAAAGCGGCGATGCCGATAGCGAAGCCGGCGGCCATGACCGCATAGCTGAAAAAGCTCCCCAAGCCGGCGGAAGCGCCAGCCGCGCCGGCGGGATCAGCCGCCAGAGCCAGGGAAGCCCAAAGCAGGGTTACCAGCATGCTCAGTCCAAGAACCAGGGATTTTCTCATGTCCTAAAACCTCCTTAAACGATGTTGAGATATGTGAATTGGCCTTCTTCCAAGTTTTTGGTGGCACAGGCTTCCAGCCTGTGCGGGCGCAGGCTAAAGCCTGCGACTGTTATTAGTGAGCGTGCTCCATGGACCCGGCGAAGTACATCATGGACAGCAGGGTGAAGACAAAGGCCTGCACGATGCTGGTGAAGACCGCCAGGAACATCATGGGCAGGGGAGCCAGGAACATCCCGGCCAGGAACAAGAGGATGGCCAGGACCAGATCTTCCCCCATGATATTGCCGAAAAGACGCAAGGTCAGGGAGAGCACCCGGGCGAAGTGCCCGATGACCTCGATGGGGAAGAACAGCGGCGCCAGGGCCGGGATGGGTCCCAGGAAGTGCTTGACATACTTGACCCCGTGGTACTTGACCCCCAGGTAGTGGGTGAATACGAAGGTACACAGGGCTAAAGACAGGGTCGTATTGATATTGGCCGTGGGGGACAAGAACCCCGGCAGCAGGCCGATGAGGTTGCAGAAGGCGATGAACATGAACGCGGTGCAGATATAGGGGAAAAAGGCGCGGCCTTCTTCGCCGGTAATCTCCACCATAAACTCTTCCAGGCCGCTGATGATCAGCTCAAAGACGTTCTGGGCCCCTTTGGGCACCAGGGAAATCTGCCGGCTGGCCAGGATGCCCAAACCCACCAGCAGCAGCTTGATGAGCCAGGTGTAGGTGACGTGCGGCGGGATATGGGTCTTAAAAAATCCCTGGAGTAGATCAAGAAATAGAATGGGGTGTTCCATGGGACGGGTTTGCCTCCTTATTCTTGAGCTGGATCGTTTCGTAAAGCGCGGCCAGCATCAGGGTCAGGACTACCGTGGACAGACCCAGCAGTAATCCAAAGATATTGGCCCAGCCTTGACCGACTAAGAGAAAAATAATGGCCAGCAGCACAAAAAAGCGCAGCAGTTGCCGGAACGCAAACCAAGCCTTGGCTTGGCCGGCGCCCTCCCGGGGGTTATTGGCCAGCTGCCCGAAGGTGCCGCGCAGGGCCTGATGGAGCAGGTGGAAATTGATGACCACCACCAGGCCTCCCACCAGAACTCCCAGGGCGAATTCCCGGCCCAGCCAGAGGTATCCGGCCAGGACCAGCACCGCCATGACCGACCAGTTGGCGATTTTCAAGTGGCGGGGTGAGGTAATTTCCATCGGCCCCCTCACTTCTTATCCTGGAACTTTTTGCCCATTTCGTAGACATTCCGGAAACCGGCAATAATGCCGACAATCAACCCGATGATCTTAAAAAGATAGCCGGTCTCAAAGTAATTGTCCAGCAAGTAGCCCGCGAAGGCGCCGAGAAAGATGGAGAACACCAGGGCCAGGCCGATGGAACTGGCCTTGTAGCCCCCGGAAAAAAGCTCTTTTAAAAAAATTTTCGTGTCTTGTCTCAACGCCTGTCCGCCTAAGTTCGGCCCCCAGAGAAAATGATTCTTTTCACATGTGCCTACCTATCATACCCCCACCTTATAGTCAATATTTTTTGGCAAAAAGGTGGGGAGAAAATCTTGAACCGGATTGCCCATATATATGTGCCGGTTATATCTGGCCCCCGGCCGGGCGGCGACCTCCGGGGTCGAGATCGGCCTCAGGATTTGTGCTTTTTTTCTCTAAGTCTGGTTCGCCAGGGCGGCGCCAGGCGATTCCCGGTGGACCGGAAGTTCAATGACAAAGGTCGTCCCCTCGGTCCCGGTCTGTTCCACGTAAATTCGCCCCATGTGTTTCTGAATGATGCCATAGCTGATGGACAATCCCAGGCCCACGCCCTTGCCCACTTCCTTGGTGGTGAAGAACGGGTCGAAGAGGCGGCTGAGCAGGTGTTCCGGGATGCCGGGGCCGGTGTCCGTAAAGCGGATGAGCACCAGGTCGCCGCCTTTGGCCGCCTCGGTGTTGACGGTGAGCCGGCCCTCGCCCGGTATGGACTCCCCGCCGTTCATCAACAGATTGATGAACACCTGCTCCAGTTTGCTCTTGTCCGCGAAGACCGCGGGGAGATGGGGATCGAGTTCCCGGATCAACAGGATGCTCTGGAACATGAGATGATCTTCCACCAGGGAGATGGCTTCGTCCAGGATGGCGTTGATAGAAAGGGGCATCATCTTGGAGGGCATATGCCGGGAGAACTCCAGCAGTCCCTGGACGATCTCCTTGCAGCGGGTGGCCTCCCGGACAATCTTCTCCACCTGGGTCCTCTCCGGCGCTCCTGCCCCCAGGTCCTCCAGGAGCAGGTAGCTGTAAACCAGAATGCCCCCCAGGGGATTGTTGATTTCATGGGCCACCCCCGCGGCCAGTTGCCCCAGGGCCGCCAGCTTTTCCGTGCGGCTCAGGTGCTCCTCCAGATGCTTCTTGTGGGTGATGTCCCGGATGTGGGTCTGGATGGCGGGCCGGCCTTCGTAGGTGGTGGGGAACGAGACGCCCTCCAGATCGAATTTGCTGCCGTCCTTTTTGACCCCCTTCATTTCAAAGATCCGGGGAGTGGAAGCCCCGCGCTGTAATTGCGTCTGCCAGCGCTCCACCACCGGCCGGTACTGGGGGTCCACAAACTTGAGCAGCGATCGGTTCAGCATCTCTTTGGGTTCCCGGTAATCGAACATCTCCAGGCAGGCCCCATTCACGTACAAGAGCTTCAGGTGGCGGTGCAGGACGATGCCATCCAGAGAGGTTTCCACCAGGCGGCGGAACTTATCTTCGGAATCCGTCAGTTCCCGGGCCAACTGTTCCCGCTTGGTCACGTCCAGGATGACCTGCACCGCCCCCTGGATGCGGCCCTCATCATCATAGATGGGGGAGGCAGTATGATAGAGATAGCGCTCCCGGCCCCGGAAGTCGGGGAAATACTCGTAGGCCTCATAGGCCCCCGGCAGGTTGGGGGAGGGTTTGAGATTCTTGTCCCCGAAAAACTTTTCCAGGGCCTTGATGTTTTGCTCCACCACCAAAGAGGCCATGGACGGCCGCTCGTGGGTGTAGAAGGGCAGCCAGTAGCGGTAGGTCCCCACCATTTCATGCCGGGAAAACCCGGTCAATTCCTCGCAGGCCCGGTTCCAGTAGATGATGCGGTGGGTGCGGTCAATGACGAAGGTGGGCACCGGCAGGCCTTCCAGAATGCCTTCGGTGGTCCTCTTCTCCCGCAGAAGCTCCCATTCCTTGAGCTTGCGTTCGCTAATATTCTTCAAGATGCCTTCGTAACCGGTTATGCGGCCCTCCTTATTCCGGCGCACGATGCCGGTGAGCAGGGCATGGACCGGGCCGCCGGCCTGAGGTTTTAAAGTCAATTCCAGGTCCCGGATGTAGTCCTCCACTTCCACCTTGAGCTGAAACCGCTCCCAGTCCCGCGGGTCTTGGAAGATTTCCCGCAGATGCGGCAGGCTGAGGGCCTCGTCCTTAGAGGAAAACTTCAAGAGTTCCACCCCCGCCGGGTTCAGGTCCAGGATGCGGCCCTCCAGGTCGGTGACGAAAATCATGTCCTTGGAACCTTCAAAGATGCGGCGGTAGCGCCGTTCCGAGCGCCGCATCTGGTGATAGAGGCGGGCGTTTTCAATGGCCAGGCCGATCTGATTCCCCAGGATGCCCAGGAAATACTTCTGGTGCCGGGAAGACCGGAAGGTTCGGGTATTTTTCGCCGCCAGATTGAGAAACCCGACAATATCGTCCCGGTATCTCAAGGGGATGCTGGCCACCGACCGGAACGTGGGGTCTTCCCGGATCAGATCGCTAAAGGTGGAAGAGAACAGGCGCGGATCATTGCGAATATCCTTAATGATTAAGGGTTTGACGGCTCGGGACCGGCTGGGCTTCATCAGGCCTTCCTGGGTCCCGCCGGAAAGTTGGGCCAGGTACTCCTGGGGCAAGCCTCGGGAGGCGGCGTAGGTCAGGCGCTGGCGCACCGGGTCCCACAACAGCAGGAAGCCGGCGTCAATCCGGAAAAACGCCAGAACGGTTTCGAGGATCTCGTTGATGATCTCCTGGAGGTCCAGGGTATGCGCGGCAATGGTGGCGATTTGATTGAACAGGTGCAGTTCCCGGCGGTGCTCCTTCTCCCCCGGTTCCGGCTGCTCCAGTGGCCCCACGGCGTCTACGGCTGCTCCTTCCGCCATTTCCGGCTCTCCTTGGGTGTCCTGTGGCTGCGGTGATGGGTATCGGTTTCCCAGAAGTTCGCCCATCCGGTTTGGTGACCGATACAACCATCATATCAGAAACAGGCCGCTTGAAGAAAGAGGCCGGCACGATTCAAAGGGTAATGGCCAGACAAGATAAGAGGCGGGTGATTGAGCTCAGAGGTTCATATCTTAATTTTTTTCCTTTCATGGATAAGTTTCGATTGTGGCAAGCTGTACGTAATAGATTCTGTTTTCTCTATAGATTGTGGTTGGTTAGGTGGTACTTTTCTCTCTCATCATTTTCTTGCTGTCAAGCAGTTTTTGGGGGGCAGGTCAATATCCTAGTTGACACCTGTGAGGCCTAATCGTATCCTGCCGACATGCGGGTCCGCGCCGGTCAGCTCACAGAGTTTTCCGGCACCAAGGGGGCACGGATGCCTTCACCCACGATCGTCGTTCGGAATCTGCAGCGCTTGTGGGCCGCAGCTCGCGGCATTGCGGTTGACTCCTCGGGCTACAGCCTCGATTTGAACGACAACCTTTTCATGCCTCTTTCGGAAGCTACCCTGTCTGAGTTCTTTCGTGGCGACGGTGGTGAACTCGGGTTGCCGGGAGAGCGCGGCAAGATGCAGGCGCTCCACTCCTCGTCGGCACTTGTGTGCAATGTCTTCGAGTACTGGCGTGATCGCGACAAGTCGGTCCTCGCCGCGGGTCTCGGTCTACCCGTCGGTATCGTCCGCATCGAGTTCGAGCGCAAGTTCCCAACTGGCTTACCCGGTAACCCTCCCCACCTAGATATCGTACTTACACTGGCTAATGGTTCTATTTTGGCGGTTGAGTCGAAGTTGCTTGAGCCCTACGGGGGCCGCCGCACCCAAGGCTTCAAGCGGAAGTACTTCGCCTCCGACCCGGGCTTGTGGGCCCGCTTCGGCTACTTGCACTGCCAGGAATTAGCCTCGCGGTTGGATTCCGGTGAGGTCGTGTTCCGCTGGTTTTATGCCGCGCAGATGCTGAAGCACATCCTCGGACTGGCCGCGTCCGGATTCCCCTGGGAGTTGCTTTATCTATGGTACGAAGCGCCCGGTCCTGGTGCCTCGGAACACGCGACGGAGGCGGCTGAGTTCGCTCGCGTGGCGACGGCCGATGAGATCGTGTTCAGGTCTATCAGTTACCAGAAGTTGTTCGCGGTTATTAGGCGTCTTGCTGGCAAGTCGGAGAGCGCATATCTGGCGTATCTTGATGGTCGGTATTTCGGGCAGCTCGGGCGCATTTCTCCTTTAGCCCCGCAGCACTCGGCGTAAGGTGAGGTTTTGTTATCGCGGAAAATGTGTGCCGTTTGTCCTTTTTTGTCTTTTGATAGCAGACTATTCTCAGAGACCATTAACCTATCCAGGAGGCCACCATGCCGGAGATCACCCCAGACATTGCCAGAGGATTGATCGCTCTCAACGAGCGTATCGACGCATCCAAGATCCCATCGTCCAAACTGGATGAAACCCTCAACATCGCCACCTGGAACATCAGGGCGTTCGGCGCCAACAAGAGAACTGAGGCGGCCATCTACTACATCGCCGAGATTATCCGCCAATTCGATTTGGTCGGCATCGTTGAACTCAGGGAAAACCTCAAGGATTTGGCCAGAGTACTGGAAGTCTTGGGTCCCACTTGGAGAGCCCTCTATTCAGATTCAATCAGAGACAAAGGCGGCAACTGGGAAAGGGTTGCTTATGTTTACGACAATCGCGCTGTCGCCCATACGGGCTTTGCAGCGGCACCCCAACCCCCCAGAACAAAAAAGGGGACCGAGTATATCCAGGATTACACTTGGTGGCGAACCCCTTACATGGCTTCTTTCAGGGCTGGGTTTTTCGATTTGGTTGTCCTCACTACGCACATCCGCTGGGGAGATAGCAACGAAGCACGGACCAAGGAACTCGGCACCTTGGCAGAATGGATTGAACTCAAACAGAAAAGTGAGAATCGAGAAGACACCGACCTTTTGGTGATGGGTGATTTCAATATCGCCGACGACAACATGCTCCAGGCCATAACGTCGCACGGCCTCAAGATCCCCAAACCTCTTTTGGAGGAAAGCTTTGGCACCAACCTGGCAAAAAACAAGCGCTACGACCAGATCCTCCACAGCCCTGTCTTCCCCGAACTCTTTACCGACGAGGCAGGCGTCCTGGACTTTTATGCGAAAGATATCAATCCCCTCTTCCCGGGTATGGACAAGAGAAAGTTTATCGACCAGCTTTCGGATCATTTTCCACTATGGATCCAGATCCGCACCGATGACCGAGTCTCCAGACTGACTCAGCTCATACAGTGAAAAAAGGGTAGTGTATCAGTTTGAAAAATCGCCTCCAAAATTTTGCTCTCAGATTCAAGGGGTCCCAAAATTATGCCGATGGAGGAGAAAACACTTTGAGGAAAATTTGTTCTAACGGTCCCCTTTGCTCTGGAATATTTCATCCACTAGTGTATACTGGTCCCGTACAGGGATTGACAAAAAGTATACGGCGCTTAATTTTTAAATTAGCATCAGGCGTCTACTCTGTATGAAAAGGCGAATTAATATGAGCTTATTTGCTGTCCTCTTGCCAGCAGAAACCCCGAAACTCATAGCTGCAATAAAAGAAAAATTCCCAGATCATTATGAAATTACTTCCACACAATGGATGATCTCTACTAAAGGCACGGCCAAGCAAATTTCTGATACACTGGGTGTTAGCGGAAAAGAACCCCCGACAGGCGATGCTATTATCTTAACGATTGCTGGCTATTGGGGGCGAGCTGAACCCAATCTATGGGAATGGATGAAAGTTAAGATGGAGGAAGGTGCTGATGGCTAAGCCTGGATCGCAAACAGGTTCAGTTCCTACTAATCTTCCTAAAACGCCTCCCCAGGAGTATGTTTTACCTGAGCATAGCTTCACTTTGCAAGCAATTATGGAGATACAGAAATCTATTGGAAAACTAACCCAAGCTGTTGAAACTCTTACAGAAGATTCCAAGAAGAATGGTGTCAAGTTAGATGATATCAGCCATAAAGTTTATGCGGCACAAGTGACTATTAAAGTTGTTGGCGGCATTTTAAGCGTTATCAGCGGCGTGGTATTAGTTTTGTTTTGGAAATTTTGGGCTATTATAGCTCCTTTGATTGAATTAAAGCTGAAATAAGTTCAATCCAGCAGTCCCGCAATCTCCTCCAAACTCCACACATGATCAGAAATTCCCGCTTCCATCGTCGGGGTAACTCTCAAAGTCTTATGGATTCTCCCGAAATTATAATACATGAAATGCAGGGATACGGCGTGAGCCAAGTTCTCCACCTTCTTTGAAAAGCCATTGGTGAGGCGGGTAAGCCTACGCATGGACATTCTCATGGTCAGATTTTGGCGCTCCGCATAGCTGGTGGAGATATGCTTACGGTCGGGGTTGCCAGCGACAACCTCTACCTTACTTCCGGTGAATTTGGCTGGACTATACCGCTTTTCAACCTTTTGCTCCGAACTCTCACCATAAATTTTAACCAGCATGGCATAATCAATATCCGCCCCGAAAGCCCCCTCAACCGCCTCTAAATAAGCCTTGTGGCCGTCTGTGGTGAGTTGAACCCTATGGCTAAACCTTGAGGATAAGTCCTCCATGAAGATTGAGGCGGTTTCTAAAGTCCTATCGCCAATCAGCCAGGACGGAACCAATTTGGAATCGGCGCATATACCCGTCCAGGTCCATACATCACCGTAGCCAAATTGACCTTTTTTATCTTCGGGAACATTTTTCGCTTTGGCATAGCAGAATGACCAGATTTCATCGCATTGCAGGCGCTTGCACTTGAGATTTCGTAAGGCTTGGTTCTGATATTCCGCGCAAGCCTGGCCCACGTCTACCAGGAGCTTAACGACCGTGTTAATGGCTGTATCGGTCATGCGGGCTGTAGATCTAAGGCTATTTCCCTCTACCAAGCAACCGATTATCCTTGCGCGCCGTTCTGTGCTCAATCTGTTCATGTCATCCTCTTATTGACTATTATGCCTGAGCGCAAAGGCATTGTCAAGGGAAAAGTGCGTATGCAAGCAAAATAATTTATGGCCTAAAAATAATGCTTGCATTCTATCCAGGCTAATATTAAAATGCAAGCATAATAACAAGAGAGGGGTGCAGGCATGGACGAAGAAATTAAGGGAAAGGCTAAGGGTGGTATGGCTAGGGCTGCTAGTTTAACCCCTGAAAAAAGAAAAGAGATAGCGCAGAAAGCGGCCGCGGCTAGATGGTCTCCCCTTGATGAAGGGGGTATACCTGAAGCTCTTTACGAGGGCATATTGGAATTACCTGGAGGAATTATAATTGAATGTTACGTATGGAAGGACAAGGGAAGGGTAAGAAGGGCTTTTCACAAGCGGGGATTAGCTAGAAGTTTTGGCATAAAATCCACTAGCGGCAATGCTTTTATGCGCACGATAGCCAGCAAGGGGCTTGGGTCAGCTATCCCGGAAAATTTGCACCATAAACTAAATAACCCTTTAATATTAAACACAAAAACCGTGGGCCAGATACACACCTATGACGATGTAGTTTTGATCGATGTATGTGATGCGATTTGGCAAGCCTCAA
>JAHIKF010000358.1 GCA_018897875.1 Pseudomonadota bacterium
ACAGCGTGAAAGCAAAAAGACGTTGACCGGAAATTGCTAACCCCTTGTAATAATTGGTGCCTAGGGCCGGACTCGAACCGGCACGGCCTTGCGACCGAGGGATTTTAAGTCCCTTGCGTCTACCCGTTCCGCCACCCAGGCTTACTGATCATATCAAATAGTTATCCTCTGTATTGCTTCGCTGAAAAAGCCTTGGTGAATAGAGAGGGGAATATCGTCACCACTTTTCCCCTACCAGGGCTTTCAATTCATCCTGGCTCACGGTGCTGTACCGCTTGCAGACCTTCAGGGTCTTGTGCCCGGTAGCCGCCATTATACGGAAATAGTCATGCCCCTGCAACCGCCAGTTATTGATTGCCTTGTGCCTCAGAGCATGAAAGGTAAATCCCTCAATTTCTGCCCGGCGGCAGGCAGCCTCAAAAACCTTCCGGATAGAAGTTATAGGTTTCCCATTGCGGTTAAAAACTCTGGCCGCCGGCAAGTTCTTGGGTAGCTCCATAAACATCCCCCTGAGTTCGCCATGAAAAAGAACCAATCACCCTTCGTTCGTCTTGGTCTCCTCTGGCCGCAACCTGACAAACCCTGCTTTCAAATCCACCTGGCCCCATTTCAGGTTAAGAATCTTTCCTTGCCTCATTCCGGTATGGTAGGCCAACTTCAACTACCTATTTTGTTTATGTAAGGTGCGTGCAGAGGGCAACTGTACGGAATAGATCCTGTTTTCTCTATAGATTGTAGTTGGTTAGGTACTCATTTTCTCTCTTATCATTTCCTTGCTGTCAAGCAGTTTTTGACCTAGCTCTCCTTTCCGGGATAGCCGAGGCAGGGGGCGCCTGCGAGAAGGGGATAAGTAGTCGTAGAACCGCCGCACGCTGGGCAGGTGATAGTTGATCCTCCTGGGTTTTAGCCTCTGGAGATGGACCCTGGGGTCGGTGGCCCAGGAGCTTTCCCGGGGCAATTTCTCCAGATGCCGATATTACCCATCGGGTGCGGAAATTATTTAATGAAACTATTAAAGAGGCCGATAGGATATTCAGGCCGCATCAGATGGGAATTATCCGAAAAAATTTATAGATGGGCCATGTCTTAACCGCCGTTTTTTTTGCCGCCAGCGGTAATTTGGCGACGTGTAATGCTCCCTAACCGCCGGGCCTGAAGTCTATGACCGGCGAGTTCCTAATGTCTATACGAGTTGAGGTTTTCAAGGAAAGTTCCTCTTGTCTTTTTTCCATCCGCCAGGGATGGCCGACAATTCACCGCAGCCCTTGGCCGGTTATGAGACCGCATCGAACGCGGCGAGAATGATAGGGGTTTATGTCTGCTGACCCACGCCACACCCATAACCCGATTCCCGGGCAGGGTCTCGCACGTGGACATTCCCGGACGTTGATCTACTTCCCCATCGCCCATACCCTGGCGGATATGGGCGCGCTGAAGGAATCGGTGGCCCGGGCCACCCTGGAGAAAGTGGGCCGCGCCGGATTGGCCCGCAAGACCGCGGCCATTGACCAGATCTGGACGGAAATTGAGGCAGCCATCGACGCTTTGCCCCTGTCTTTTGACCGGGTGCGCCTCTACCAGGACGGCTTGCCTGTGTGCGGGCGGGAGGCCGAGATCGTCATCGAACTGGCCCAGACGGGCAGCCGGAACCATCAGCTCCTGCTGCGCCTGATGGCCCAAGGCGCCGTGCTCATGGGAACCGAAGAAGGCGATCTGCTGGTGCAGGAATACCAGTTGGCCCGGCAATCCCTGACGACCCGGGCACCCCGGGCCGCGGGCGTGGCGGCGACGCGACGGGCCTTGAGCCAGGCCCTGCTCCAGCGCCGGGATCAATTTATAGCCCAGCGTATTAATGAAACTCTGAAAAGCGGCGAAACCGGCATCCTCTTTCTGGGGATGCTGCATGCCTTGGAACGGCACCTCCACCCGGACGTGAAGGTGATCTATCCGCTCCACCGGTCTCGTTGAACCAGGAGACAACATGGAACCAAGCAACACCCGGGTGCTCATCGTCGACGATGATCGGGATATCAGCGCCTTGCTCTCAGTCCTCATGAACAAAGAGGGGCTGACCAACATGGTGGCCCACGACGGAGAGACGGCCTTACAGATGGTCCCCGTGGCCAGGCCCGACATGCTGCTGGTGGACGTCAAGATGCCCGGCATCGACGGCATGACCGTCTTGAAGCGGGTCAAGGAAACCGACCCCCATCTGCCGGTGGTCCTCATCACCGCGTATGCCGAGATTTCCGCCTCGGTGGCGGCCATGCGGGCCGGGGCCTTCGATTATCTGGCCAAACCTTTTGATCACCCGGAGGTGGTCCGGGTGGTGCGCGCCGCCCTGGCCGAACGGGAGCGCCGGCGCCGGTCCCATACCGAAGAAATCTCGGCGGATAATTGTCTCCGGGTCATGATGGGCCCCAGCGATGCCGTCACCCGCATTATCCGGGAAGTGAACCGGGTGGCCCAATCGGATTTCAGCGTCATCGTCCAGGGGGAAACCGGCTCCGGCAAGGAACTGGTGGCCCGGTCCATCTACCAGTTGAGTGGACGCGCCGATGCCCCCTTTATTCCCCTGGATTGCGGGGCCATTCCCGAAACCCTAATCGAGAGCGAACTCTTCGGCTACCAAAAAGGGGCTTTTACCGGCGCCAGCGCCCCCAAAGCGGGGAAATTCGAAGCGGCCCACGGCGGCACCCTCTTCCTGGACGAAATTGCCAACCTGCCCCTGGGGGCCCAGGCGAAACTGCTGCGGGTCCTCCAGGAGAAGAAGGTCATGCGCCTGGGCGCGGTCAAGCCGGTAAAGGTTGACGTGCGCCTGGTCACGGCCAGCAACCAGGAACTCCAGAGACTGGTGGAATCGGGCCAGATGCGGGAGGACCTATACTTTCGCCTCAATGAATTTACCATCACCATCTCGCCCCTCCGGGACCGCAAAGACGACATCCTTTACCTGGCCAAACGGTTCATGGATCTCACCAATAAAGAATTGCAGAAAAACGTCCGGCGCTTTTCCGAGTACTGCCTCGAGGCCCTGCTGTCTTACAACTGGCCGGGGAACGTGCGCCAGCTGCGGTCCGTCATCCGCCGGGCGGTGCTGCTGGCCGACGACATCATCACCGAGCACCATCTGGATATCAAACGCGCCCCGGTGCCGGGCCTGGCCTTCACTCCCAAAATTCTGGGAACGCCCTGGGACGAACTCTCTCTCCGGGAGATCGTCCACCACAGCGTGGTCACCGTGGAGCGGGAAGTCCTGCTCCAGGTCCTGAAACATACCCGGGGGAACAAAGCCAAGGCGGCACGGCTATTGCAGATAGATTATAAGACTATACATACCAAGCTGAAACAGTTCGGGCTTAACCAATCTGGAGGCGGTCATGACTAAGAGAAAAGGCAGCGGTGAGGAATCCGGCTTCGGAGGGATCTTCAAAGGGCTGGCGGACCTTATCGAAAAACTGGGCGATCTGGCGGACAAGGGCGAGGCGCTCAAGCAAGGCGAGGGGGAGCTCCACCACCGGGACGTGAAAGGGGTCTACGGCTTCTCCGTGAAAGTCGGCCTGGGCGACAAGGGGGACAAAGAGGTTAAGGTGGAACCCTTCGGCAACGTCCGCCGGGATGAGAAGACCGGGGAAACCGTGGTCCAGGAAATCCGGGAACCGGTGGTGGATGTGTTCGAGGAAAAAGACCATACCCTGGTGGTGTGCGAGATGCCCGGCATCAGCACCAAGGACGTGACTCTTACGGTCAAGGACGACCTGCTCACCATTTATGCCGAGAAACGGGATAAGAAGTATCGCAAGGAGATCCTGCTGCCCCAAAACTATCCCCAGGAGAAGATGAAGATGACCTGCAACAACGGCATTTTGGAAATCAAGTGCGTCAATTAGCTTAGGACCGGGACCAGAGACAAAAAATATGAAAAAAGCTGAAGAGTCGGCCCTCAAGCTGAAAGTGACGGAGGCCCTGAGTAAAGACGTAGGTCGAGCCTATGCCCGCATGGGGCCGGAAGACCTGGAAAAACTCCAGGTGGCCATCGGTGACATCGTGGAGGTCGTGGGCAAGCGGACCACGGTCTGCAAGGCCATGCCCGCATACAAGGAGTTGCGGGGCCGGTCCCGGATGCAGTTGGACGGCATCAGCCGGGAAAACGCCGGCGCCGGGATCGATGATTTTGTCCAGGTGAAGAAGATCGCTTGCCGCCCGGCTGAACGGGTGGTCCTGACCCCCATCACCATAACTCCGGCCGAGAGGGACCTCCAGTATATCGGCAGCCTCCTGGACGGCCTGCCGGTGCTGGAGGGGGACCGCATCCGGGCCACCCTGTTCGGCAGCCGCACCGCCGATTTCAAGGTGGGAGCCCTGACCCCCCGGGGGCCGGTGCTGATCAACCCCACTACCACCCTGGTGATCGGCAAGGCCGGGTCCCCGGAAACCCTGCGGGCGGCGGTGTCCTACGAGGACGTCGGCGGCCTCAAGCCCCAGCTCCAGCGCATCCGGGAGATGATCGAGCTGCCGTTGCGCTACCCCGAGCTGTTCGAGCGCCTGGGCATCGACGCCCCCAAGGGCGTCTTGCTCCACGGCCCCCCCGGCTGCGGCAAGACCCTCATCGCCCGCACCATCGCCCACGAGACCGAGGCCAACTTTTTCTCGGTGAGCGGCCCGGAGGTGGTGCACAAGTTCTATGGCGAGTCCGAGGCCCACCTGCGCAAGATCTTTGAGGAGGCCGGACGTAAGGGACCCAGCATCATCTTCATCGACGAGATCGATTCCATCGCCCCCAAGCGGGAAAATGTCGTCGGGGACGTGGAGAAACGCATCGTGGCCACACTCCTGGCCTTGATGGACGGGCTCAACAAGCGCCAGAACGTCATTGTCATTGCCGCCACCAACATCCCCAATGCCCTGGACCCGGCGCTCCGGCGGCCGGGGCGGTTCGACCGGGAAATCGCCATCCCCATCCCCGACCGTTACGGGCGCCTGGATATCCTGGAGATCCACAGCCGGGGCATGCCCCTGGCCGAGGACGTGGACATGAGCCACCTGGCCGAGATCACCCACGGTTTCGTGGGGGCCGACCTGGAGGCCCTGTGCCGGGAAGCGGCCATGATCTGCCTGCGCCGCCTCATGCCCGACATTGACTACGGCCTGGCCACCATCCCTTACGAGCAACTGGCCCAACTGGAAGTGCACATGGACGACTTCCTGGCCGCGCTTCGGGAGGTGGAGCCGTCGGCCATCCGGGAGGTGTTTGTGGAAGTCCCGGATGTGCGCTGGGAGGACGTGGGGGGCCTCCGGACCGTGAAGGAGCGCCTCAAGGAAGCGGTGGAGTGGCCCTTAAAATATGCCCACATCTTCAAAAAAGCCGGCATCAAGCCCCCCAAGGGTATCCTCCTGTCCGGGCCGCCGGGGTGCGGCAAGACTCTGTTGGCCAAGGCCATCGCCACGGAAAGCCGGGTGAATTTCCTGTCGGTGAAGGGGCCGGCCCTGATGTCCAAGTATGTGGGCGAATCCGAGCGGGGGGTGCGGGAGATCTTCAAGACCGCCCGCCAGGCCGCGCCCTGTATCATCTTCCTGGATGAAACCGATGCCCTGCTCCCGGCCCGGGGGATGGGCGGCTCCGACTCCCATGTCTCGGAGCGGGTCCTGAGCCAGTTCCTGGCAGAGTTGGACGGTATCGAGGAATTGAAGGGGGTGCTGGTGCTGGGAGCCACCAACCGCCTTGACATGATGGACCCGGCGGTGCTGCGGCCGGGCCGCTTCGACGCCATCGTCGAGATTCCCCTGGCCGATGAGGCGGACCGCCGGGAAATCTTTGCGGTCCACCTCCGGGGAAAACCCCTGGCCAAGGGGGTCAGCGCCAAACAGCTGGCGGCCAAGAGCGAGGGCTTAAGCGGCGCCGAGATCGCCGGGGTGTGCAACCAGGCGGCCCTGGCCGCGGTGCGCCGGGCGGTGGCGGCGGAACTGGCGCAGGAAGGCACCGGGGAAGCCAAGGTGCTCATCCTGCCTGGCGACTTGGAAGAGAACCTCAAGGAGATGCTGGGGGAACCGGGGGGGTAAGGCGTAGGGGCGGGTTTTAAACCCGCCCCTACAAGAGCCGCCAACCGGATAAACGGAGTCTCTGGTTCCCAAGCTCCTGCTTGGGAACCCACTTTGGCGCAACGACCACTTTGCGAAATAATTCGCTGGGTTAATATTATCCTGCCCACAACCCTTAGAGGCGTCCAAGCAGAGCTTGGCCGAATTTACGTCCCCAAGCAGGAGCTTGGGGACGAGAAATTATAGGCGCACCATGCCCCAGGGACTTTATTTATACTGCCTGGCCCGGTTGAGCCGGCTGCCCCCCCTCCCCCTGGAGGGCAAAGGGGTGGATGGCCAGAACTCGCTGGCTGTGGCAACCTACCAGGATCTCGTGGCGGTCTGGAGTCCGGTGCCGGTGGAGGATTTCTCCGGGCCGGAGGCTGAAGAACGCATGCGGGACCTGACCTGGATCGGCCCCCGAGTCATCCGCCATCAGGAGGTGGTGGCCGGGGTGATGCGCCATTCTCCCGTGCTGCCGGTCCGGTTCGGGACCATCTTTGCGTCCCTGGCTAATCTGGAAAAGATTTTGCAGCGCCACTCCGACACCATCGCCGGGTTCCTGGAGCATTTCACGGACCAGGAGGAATGGGCCGTCAAAGGGATGCTGGACCGTCCCGGGGCCAGAGAGAAGCTGTTCGCCCTCAAGCTGGCCCGGGAGGCGGAAAGCCTGGAGGCCTTATCGCCGGGGAAGCGGTATTTTGAGGAGCAGCGCCTCCGGGCCGCAGGTAACCAGGAACTACAGCGCTGGCTGCAAAAGGTTTGCCGAGAGGTGTGGACCAACCTCCAAGATTATGCCGCCGAGGTCCAGGAACGGCGACTGCTCTCCCGGGAAACCACCGGCAGTGACCAGGATATGGTCTGGAATTGGGCCCTGCTGATACCGAGGCAGGCAGTGGGCGGTTTCCAGGCCCGGATCAAGGAGGTCAACGCCCAATACGGCGATCGCGGCCTGAGGGTGGAAGTGACCGGCCCCTGGCCCCCTTATAGCTTTTGCCCTGCCCTGGATATGGAGCCCGAGGCATGAGTTGCCTGTTTTATTGCGTCTGCCGCCATCCGAAGTCGGAATTACCGGGATCCCTGTTGGGGGTGGGGGGCCGCCCGGTATACCAGGTGGCGCACCGGGGCTTAAGTGTGGCCCTCTCTGAAATCGGCCTCGCCGACCTGGACCCGGATATCCCCAGGGTAAAGGCCTACGAGCAGGTGGTGCTCTCCTATCACCGGCGAGGCGCCGTGGTCCCCATGCGCTACGGCTGCGTGGTGGAGCAGGAATCCCAGGCTATCCAACTCCTGGAGGAACACGGTCCCCGATATGAGACCCTGCTCCAGGAACTGGACGGCTGTGTGGAGATGGGGCTGCGGGTCTTGCTGCCGTCCGGGCCTTGGGCCGCGGTGATCCCCGGCGGCCCGGAAGCAAGGCGGGAGGTGGCCGGGCCTTGCCCCCCGGACCCCGCCGCGGCCGCGGACCGCTTAGGGTTGACCTACCTCACGGCCCGCAAGGCCCACTATGCCAGCCAGGACCGCTGGACCACGGATTATCGCCAGGCCGCGGAGCGCTGCCGGGAGCAGTTCACCGGACTGTATGTCAAATGCAAAACGGAAGCTCCTTCGCCCCGGCTGCCCCTGCTCTCCCTGTATTTCCTGGTGCCCCGCCCGGCGGTGGAATCTTTTCGCCAGGCTTTCCGGCAGCTCACCGAGACCGAGTCGGCCCGGCTGCTGCTCTCCGGTCCCTGGCCGCCCTATAACTTTGTGACGGCCGGTCCCAGTCTCTTGCAATGCCCCACGTAGGGAAAGGATAAACCGTTATGGGTGAAAGCACCGCGTCGCCAAACAATAACCCGGAATCACAGCGGTACCAGCAGCTCTACGACATGCTGCTGGAGGCCATTCCCTCGTCGGTGTTGCTCATTGACCGGGACCTCCGCATCGTCTCGGCAAACCGCAATTTCCTGGAGAAAAACCGCCGCACCCTGCCGGACACCATCGGCCGCCGCCTGGATGAAGTTTTCCCGGCCATCATCATCGACCAGATGGATTTTCCGGCCCGCATCCGCCAGGTCTTCGAAAAGAACTTCCGCGTCAAGGGGGAACGGATGACCTATCGGGCCCCGGGCATTCCCCTGCGGATTTATTATTACAGCATCCTGCCCTTTTCCTGGCGAGGGGTGGTGGAGCTGGCCATGCTGCTCATGGATGACGTCACCGAGCAGGTGCGTCTGAGTGAAGAGGTGCGCCGGGT
>JAHIKF010000359.1 GCA_018897875.1 Pseudomonadota bacterium
CGGTGGGCCGGATGACCTGCGGCTGGGTGTGCCCCTTCGGATTCATCCAGGATCTGATCCACAAAATTCCGACTCGCAAGTTTTCCTTGTGGAAACCCCTGCGCTGGGTGAAGTACGCGGTGCTGGGGCTGATGGTGGTAATCATGCCCGTCGTTTTCGTGGATGCCTCCGGGTTGGGCCACCCCTGGTTCTGCAAGCTCGTCTGTCCCGCCGGCACCCTGGAGGGCGCCATCCCCCTGCTCTTTCTGAAACCAACCCTATGGCAAACCGTGGGCCTTTTCTTCTGGAACAAGCTCGCCGTCCTCATCCTGATCCTAGTCGGCGCCATCCTCATCAGCCGGTTTTTCTGCCGGGTGCTCTGCCCCCTGGGCGCCTTCTACAGCCTCTTCAGCCGGATTTCTTTGGTGCAGTTGGAGTTCGTAGCCGGCAACTGTGTGGAATGCGGCGCCTGCGTCCGCTATTGTCCCACCGGGGTAGTGCCCAACCAGGAATTCGACAGCCGGGAGTGCATCATGTGCCTCAAGTGCGTGGACGTCTGTCACTTCCGGGCCCTGGATTTCAGCATGCGCCGCCCGCCGGGCAAACCGGCCAAAGTCAAGCGCGCCACCTCCCCTTTATAAGTCCTGAGAAATAATGCTTGACACCTCCGGGATTTCCTTCATAATTAACTAAGTAATTTCACCGGGATAGCCGGAGGAGATCAGGTTATGGCCCTCACCAAGGAAAAATTGATCAGCCGATTACAGACGCAGGTGGGTTTGAGCAAGCAAGAATCACGTTCAACGGTGGAACGGGTCCTGGATATTATGAAGGAATCCCTGGCCCAGGGGGAAGACCTGCTCATCAGCGGGTTCGGAAAATTCTCGGTGCGGCAAAAGAATGCCCGCCGGGGACGCAACCCCCAAACTAAGGAAAATCTCATCCTGCGGGCCCGGAAGGTGGTGGTCTTTAAGACTTCCGGCGTGCTGCGCAACCTCATCAACGGTTCCTGATCGAGCCTATCGCTTCCGCCCGCGCCCGTCCTCAGTGTCCGCTGATGTGGCTGGCCCCGCCTCAGGCCAAAGGCCGTCTGCCCCGGCGTGGCAGCGGCTCATTCCGTCCCGGGATCCCGGGTCAAGGAAGGCATCCTTGCGATGAAGTTCGCATGGCAAGGTTTATGCTCCCATAGGTGCAATCGCCGGACTTTTATCCAGGCCGGCGCCGGGGCCCTGGCGCTGCTGTCCCTCCCCGCCCGGCCGGCCAGCGCCCAGGCGATGCAGTACGGCTTCGTGAAGCCCCATCCGGCCGCCTTCTCCCGCCAGATGGACCGGGGTTTGGTGCTCTGCCAGCTCTGCCCCCGGAACTGCGAGGTTTTGCCCGGAGACCGGGGGGAATGCGGCGTCCGGGAGAACCGGGAGGGCAAATATTACAGCCTGGTGTACGGCAACCCCTGCGCCGTCCACCTGGACCCCATTGAAAAAAAACCCTTCTTCCACATCCTGCCCGGAAGCCTCTCTTTCTCCATCGCCACCGCCGGCTGCAACCTGCACTGCAAGTTCTGTCAGAATTGGGAAATCTCTCAGACCCGGCCGGAAAAAACCTACAACTTCGACCTGCCCCCGGAAAAAGTGGTGGCTGCAGCCCGGGATAACCGCTGCCGCTCCATCGCCCACACCTACGTCGAGCCCATTATCTTTTTTGAATATATGCGGGACGTGGGCCGCCTGGCCAAATCCGCGGGGATTCTCAACGTCTGCCATTCGGCGGGCTATATCAATGCCCAACCCCTGGAAGAACTGGCGGGGCTCCTGGACGGCGCCTGCATCGACCTCAAGGCCTTTGACGGCAAGTTTTACCGGGAACTGGTGGACGCCGAATTGGCACCGGTGCTCAACACCCTGAAAGTCCTCCGCCGCCGCAAGGTTCACCTGGAAATCGTCAACCTGCTCATCCCCCAGCTTAACGATGCACCGGACCAAGTCAGCCGCATGTGCGCCTGGATTAAAGATGAGCTGGGCCCCCTGACGCCGCTGCATTTCTCCCGGTTTTACCCCCTGTACAAGATGCTGAATCATTATCCCACCCCGGTGAGCACCCTGGAGCGGGCCCGGGACCTGGCCCGGAAAGCGGGCTTGCAGTACGTCTATATCGGCAACCTGCCCGGGCATGAGGCCGAAAATACCTTCTGCCATCACTGCCACAAGCTGATCATCGCCCGCCAGGGCTACAAGATCGGCGAGGTCCACCTCCAGGGCGGCAACTGCGCTTACTGCGGCGGGGCCATCCCGGGGATTTGGGATAAAAAAGTGTAGGGTGGGCACTGCCCACCATTTCCCTTAGCCGCTCAACGCCTTTTGGGCCTTGGGGACCATATCTTCCGGCTTGACCCCGTACCAGGCCGCCACGATTTTCCCCGCCGCATAGATCAAAAAGGACGCGCGGCTGATCCCCAGGGATTTTTTGCCATACAGGGTCTTTTCGCCCCATGCGCCCTAGGCCTCCGCCACCCGATGGTCCGGGTGGCAACCAGGTGCCTGCCCACCGGCCCGGGGCTGCAGCCCGGGAGCCCAGAATTAATTCCACGGCTTCATTTCAAGAGGGAGACAGCGCCGGTTGAGGCACCACGGGCAATGACGAATTGTTCCGGGTTCTCGGGAAGGTAACGACAGATCACGGTTTGCGGCGCAGCCAATAATTTGGCCAAATGCTCCGGGTTGGTTGGAGTTCCTAAAGGAGAAAAGCGGCCATCATTTGAAGGCGATAATTTGAGAAAGGTGACGGTTACATTTCGTCCGGGATAAAGGAGCATCAAGTGAAAGGGTAGAGCGTTACGATAAACTAATACTCGGTAATTATTTCGTAAACCCTGATGAACCGTGTAAGGCAGATAAATACAATCGGGAAAATCAACCAGGACCAGGCGGGTGCCGGTGGGCATCTCCGGTAAGTAAGTCCTGATTTTTTTGATCCCGGCATCATAGATCTGAGTGGCCATGAGATAGGAGCTTAAGGTTTGACGGAAAACATAGAAGTCAAAGGCGAGATATCCGATTAGGGTCAGGGAAATAAGCAGCCAGGTAAAATTACGGGCATACACCCGCAACCTAAAAGACCCCATCAAATCCGCCAAGACCAGGGCGGCAAATATTCCCGGAAAATAAAGATAGCGCGAATGGAAATGGGACCCGATTGTATGGGGTAAGCAGGCCGCCACCCATAAGAGCAGCAGGGTAATAAATCGTTTTCGGTCTACCCCTTGTTTAAAGTGTATTGTTAAGAGCAAAATAATTGCTAGCAAAAAAATTAAAATTCCCACGGTCACAGGGATACTTTTGACCTCAAGCCAGAGATAATCCTGGAACCCATGAAAAAAGGTGGCCAGGATAGATCGGAAAAAAGTGATAACTTTGGTAAATATAGGCAGGTTTTCGGCGTATGGTTTGATTCCTAATAAATGCCGCATCAGTAAAAAGCTCCCGGCGACGCCGAAAGCCCAAAGGTGCAGCCTTAAACCTGAAAGCAGGGTGGCCTTCTCCTTGCCGGATACCCGCCAGGGTCGAAGATAGGTGTCCAATATCAGGCCCAGCAGCGGCAGGATAAGGCCGGTCGATTCCATGGCAAATCCAAGGGTCACCATGGTCAGGTAGCCCCAGCCCCAAACGAGAGCCCCTTGTTGTCGAAAGCGGTTCAGAAAGATCAAGGCGATCAATCCGAAACTGGTGGCCAGGGTTTTAGGGATGGTGCTGAGCCAGTAATAGGCCTCGAAGCCGGCGGAGTTGAAAAGCGCCATGAGCCCGGCAACCCAGCATTGCCAGGGCTTAAACTTCAACCCTTGGGCCAGGATGTATACCAGCCAGGCATTGATGATGATCAGCGACAGATGCACAACCTGATACGGCAGGGGAGAGAGATGAAAAATTTTATACAGACCGTAATATAGTACCATTGCCGGTAGATAAAAATTCCATTGGTACGCGGCGAAATTAAACCAATGACCCTGGCTACCCCAAAGGTCTCCGGCAAAATCGCCTAAGAACCCGACCCTTAAGGCGGGGTAAAAAACCAGGGCCCCCAAGAGAAGGTATAATCCAAAAACTAATAATGACTTCGAAGAGTTATGCATAAAAATAGCTTCTCGTAATCAGACGCCGCCGGGCGTCAGCGGCCCCGGGCCGGGCCGGACCACTGCCCGCGATCATCCCAAAGCCCCTGAATTTATGATCAATTCCCTTATATCAATTGGTTACTTAATATGCCGGCATTTTTTGCGGCCTAATCCGGGAGTACGTCTCCCTCCCCGGTCTCAACCTCAGCCGCGGCCCAGGGCCTTTTGGGCCTTGGGAACCGTGTCTTCCGGTTTGACCCCGTACCAGGCCGCCACGATCTTCCCCGCCGCATCGATCAAAAACGACGAGCGGATGGTCCCCAGGGATTTTTTGCCGTAGGAGGTTTTTTCGGCCCAGACGCCGTAGGCCTCCGCCACCCGGTGGTCCGGGTCCGCCAGGAGGGGGAAGGAAAGATTGTACTTGTCGTCGAACTTCTGCTGCCTGGCCGGCGCATCAGGGCTGATGCCCACCACCGCCAGGCCCAGGTCCACCAACTCCTCCCGGGCGTCCCGGATGCTGCACGCCTGCCGGGTGCACCCCGGGGTGGCGGCCTTGGGGTAGAAGTAGATCAGCAGCTTACCGCCGCCAAAATCCGCCAACCTGACCGTCTGGCCATGCTGATCGGTCAATTGAAACTCCGGGGCCGCATCGCCTGGCTTAAGTCTCGCCATGGATAACCACCTTGCTCCCGCCACAGGATTTTTTTTGATAACCTTAAGCAATTCCGGGGGAAAATGCCACCTTTAAAGCGAGCCCAGAAGAGTTTGGGACAGAGGTGGCTGATTGGATCTTAGTTCTTATATTAAATACGCTTATTGCCTTAGCTCCGAAAAGGTAACGGTTTGAGCATTAAGACACGCAGTGATCATCCGGTTAAACATTTGGGGTTCCCAGAAGCGTCGATTAAAGCGGTAACAAAATTCCGCCAGATAACGGGAGCAAGGTGGTTATC
>JAHIKF010000360.1 GCA_018897875.1 Pseudomonadota bacterium
CCATAGCAGTGTTTGTGGTAACCTCCCACCCATTGGGTTTAGGTTGAGCAAAGCCAGTAGCAACCATTTGCTCCGTCATATCAATATGTTACCACATAGTCGCATAACGTGCAAGATATAAATCGATCATGTTAGGTATAAGACAGGTTTTGCAACAGGTTCCAGTAAGCTCACGGAAGATTTTTTTTAACAAGGACTCCGAGGCAGTGGGGCCAGACCACGCCGCGGCGGCAATCACCGGGGGGCCGACAGGGACCACGGCGCCATAGTGCAGCAATGTTCTTGGATTCAACCATAAGGTTCAGGTTTAGAGAAGAAAACTCAAGTGCCGGCCCAATTTGTTCTTGACAAAATCGCTTAAATATTGAATAAAAATAAAGTTATGGGGAGATATGTATTTATCCTGGCCATGATTTTGCTATCGGCCGCCCTGGCGGGGTCCGCGGTGGCCGCCCCCAAGATACTGTCCCGGGACGGCAGCCTGGTCATAGAAAACTCCGGCTCCAAGCAAGTCAAGAAAAACCCGGGCTCGGAAGATACCCTTTACGAACTCCTGGGACAGGAAGTGCAGGTCTACATTTTTAACAAGAAGACCCGGGTCTGGCCCCAGGTTTATGGGAACTCCGGCCAGACTCCCTTTAGGGGAAGCTTAAGTCTCAAGGATCCCCAGTTAGAGGCCCTGATCCGCAAGTATGCCCAAATCTACGGGGTTGACCCAAGCCTGGTGCGGGCCGTGATGCGCCACGAATCGGGCTTCAAGACCACGGCCGTGTCTCCCAAGGGCGCCCAGGGGTTGATGCAGCTCATGCCGGGCACCGCTGCGCTCATGGGGGTGAAGAACCCCTTTGACCCGGAGCAGAACATCGCCGGCGGGGTGGGCTATCTGCGGCACTGCCTGGACCGCTTTCAGCACAATGTGCCCCTGGCCGTGGCCGCTTACAACGCCGGTCCGGAAAGCGTGGCCAGGTGCGGCGCCATTCCGCCTTACCAGGAAACTCAGGTCTTTGTCAACAACGTCATGGGGGCCTATGCCGGGCCCACCCAGATGAAAAACGCGGCCCCGGGCAATGGCAAGGCGGCCGTCCCTCCCCCGGGGAAAGGCGCCAAATTGCGCCGAAAAAACTCCAAGCCAGAAGACCTGCAGGCGGAAAAATCTCCTGAACCCCGCCGCCGCCCCCGGGCCAAGATCATCGAGGTCAGGTCTTATAAGGCCAAATCCAAAGACGTCGCAGCCAAATAAGTAATTTCGCATTTCGCCCGCCGCCGGCCGCTCGCAAGAGATGCCCCCCTCCCCTGCTTGGAAAGTTTTCTGTTTTCGGTTTTCCGTTTTCTGTGGAACAGCCGCCCCGGCTGCTCCACCTTGACAAGTTTTTGCGTAGGGTGCGTCTTATACTGAGTTGCGCTCAAAAGGCTATTTTATGTAGTCGCAGGCTATACCTGCTCCTGCACAGGCTGGAAAGCCTGTGCCACCTTTTGACTGCAATCTGGTATTACGCACCATTTATTCAGAGGAATTGGCGGGCAGTGCCCGCCCTACAAAATCTTTTCATGTTTTACGGGTGGACCAAGGGCCCAGGCGCGACTGCCCTGAACCCTCCTTGCACACCTAACCTTCGGTCTTTTTCTCCAGCGCTTCCGGCCACTCCTTGACGTGGAGGTCCCGCTGGGGGAAGGGGATTTCAATGCCGTTGGCGTTAAAGGCCTCAAAAATAGCGCTGTTCAGTTCATGGGTGGCGGGTATGCGGTCACTGGGGGTCCGCAAGTGCACCCAGATGTTGAAGTTCAGGGAGCTGTCGCCGTAGGCCTCGAAATAGACCTGGGGCGGCGGCACTGGCACCACCCGGGGGTTGGCCTGGCAAATCTCGGTGATCAGTTGCGTCACCTGGCGCACGTCCGAACCGTAAGAGACCCCCACCTTTAAGGTGAGGCGGTTGATGCCCGCCCCATAATGGGTCCAGTTGAGGACTTTGTTGGATACCAGTTCCGAGTTGGGGATAATCAGGACATACCGGTCGAAGGTCTCAAAGATGGTGCTCCTCACCCGGATTTCCTTCACCAGGCCCCATTGGCCGTCGATCACCAGCATGTCCCCCACCTTGATGGGTCTTTCAAACAAGAGGATGAGGCCGCTGAGAAAATTGTTGACGATATTCTGGAGGCCGAAGCCGATCCCCACTCCCAGGGCCCCGGCCACCAGGGCCAGGTTGGTCAACGGAAATCCCAGGATGTTCAGGGCGATCAACCCTGCCAGGATCAAGATGACGTAATGCATGGTGGTGGTGATGGTGTACTGCACCCCGCTGTCCAGGGCGGTGCGGGGGAAGATGCGGACGAGCATCAGTCCACGCACCAGCCGGGACAGGAAGAACCCCAAATATATGGCCAGGATGACACCCAAAACGTTCAGGGTGGTCAGCCGCACCGGTCCCAGGGTGGGCCCCCAGGTCATCCACTGAAAGGCCCAGGCCACCTGGTGCGGGGTGATCCCCCAGGAGTTGAGGGACCACAGGACCACGGCTACCCCCAGGACGATGCCTAAGGTCCAGCGGCTGAAGACAAAGACCCTCTGGATCAGCTCGGCCCGTTCCGGAAAGAAATACGTGGCCCGGCCGGCTTCCGGATGCAGGAGGTGGAGGATGAGGGTCTCCCCCATCAGCCACAGGAACCACAGGATCACTACAGCCAGCAGGGTCCAGACGGCCGCCTCGGCCAGGTACAGGGACAGGTTCTGGAATCCCAACAGGTCAGCCAGGATGATGACCGCCAGCAGGAATAGCAGCAGGCTCCGCAAAAACAGGCCGACCACCGGCTGGTGCAGCCAGGTGGGGGCCGACAGCTGCGGCAAGAGCCGGACAAGGTAGGGGCGGCGCAAGAGCCAGAAGCCCCAGACCAGGATACCTATCAGGAAATAGTGTTCCACGAACAACCGGCTGGATTCGGGAAAATCGAGCAGGCCGGCGCTCTTGAGACCCAAAAAACCCAGGCCGAGGTACACCAGGAAAAGTTTCAGGAAGCGGCGATAAAATCTGGCGACGTCCCGATCCAGGACCAGCACTCCCCCCGCGGTCTGGCCGGCAAAAAACCCCTGAACCCACTGAATAGACAGACGCAGGGCCCAGAGCGTGACCAGCGCGGCGAGAATTAACTGGGCCGGGGCAGAGCTCATCAAGTTAAAGGTCCAAAAAAACAGGCCCAGCCAGAGAATCAGGCCCAGCCAGAACAGATTGGCTACCAGGGCGCGCCCCAGAACATACAGGGGCAGCAGGTGAATATCGGCAGCCCGCTCCCTCCAGGTCCGGAATCGCCGGGTCACCAGGTCATTGAACCGCCGGGTGCTCCACCCCAACAGCAGGATGAAACCGAGCAGGCCGAAGATGGGGGCCAGGTGGCTCCAAATAAAGGCGCTCAGGCGTCCTGAGGCCCCCAGGCCATTGAGCCAGTCCCAGCCCCGCTGGGGGATGACGGCCAGGCTCTTCCAGGCCTGGACGACCTGCTCCCGGAAAGGAACCGCGGCCGCCGGCCGCTTCAGGAGCTGGCCCTTCCAGTCGGCCTCCAGTTGCTTCAACTGCGGCGTCAAACCGGTAAGTAACTCCTGCTCCTGCTCCAGAAGCCGGCGCCGTTGCTCCAGTTGGTCCAGCACCCGGGTCAGCAGGAGGTCCCGGTCCCCGGCCAGATTTAAATAGGTCAAAAAGGCTTGTTGGAGTTCCGGGGTCACCGCGGCGGGGTCCCTGGCCTGGATTATGCTGAGCTGGACCCTCAGGGCATTTTGTGATTCGATTTGTTCTTGCTGGCCTTTTTTAAGTTCATCGATCTCCAGGCCCAGGTCCTTGAGTTTCCCCTTGAGCCCCGTTTCATAGTCGGCATATAAATCCAGGAGTTCCTCCACCTGGAGCAACGGGAGCCTTTGCAGGACCATGGTGGCTTTCAAGGAGGCCACGGCGACCTGGAGGTTATCCAATTCTTTTTGGGTCTGGGCCAGGTCCGCCGCCGCGACCGGGACCCGGGATTCCCACGCCTTGAGTTGCTCCTGTAACTGGGCAATGCCTTGCTCAAATCCCCGGGGCAGGGTCTGGGGCGAGGCAATCCCTTTCTCCGGCTTCTCCGTAGGCGCCGCCTGGGCCCGGACCAGCCCGGGAAAAGCCAAAAATCCTGCGACGATCACCGCCGCCATGAGCCGGTAAAGAGCATATTTCACTGCCATGGGCACTGGGGGAATCCTTTCCATGTTTTTAAGTATATTAGATAAAGAGCCCGATTTCAAACTTGCCGGTCGGCTACGCGGCCCCGCGAGGGCTCCAAGTCGGGACAGTATGACGGCATATGCGCCATTATGCCAGGTGGTGCAGCCTTAATCGACTTAACCCCCCATGGCGGCACAGAGGAATTCGCCGGTTGACAGATTTTTGTCCCTGACATACAGTAAAGTTACCTCAGTTAGGCGAGGCTCCTGCATAAAAACAGGCCACTGCCCAGAAACGTCGAGAGACGCCAATGGGCCGAACAGGTACTACCGGCTTAAGGTTTTACTTAATGTGGCTGAGTAAATCGACTCTACGTTATGCAGTGCCGAAGCTCCACGAGTGAGGAAGGTCGATTGCGAACTGTCCTGTCAAGGGCCTTCCACCAGAGTGGCAAGGCCCTTTTGTTGTGCCGCGCCACCTCCAAGGAGGGGAAATCATGGAAAAATTGCGGGTACCAGGAGAATTCTTTTTCAGGAGAATCCGGGGCAAACTCATTTACCCTTACCGGGGCCCAGCGGTAGGGAGGCTGAGTGGAGATAACCATGGAGAAATCTCCACTCCAGGCTCCTAATTTTTTCCATTTACTTGCACGGTTCAATCACTTAGAGTCAGGGCAGGAAGACCTATGAGCCATCCGTCCCGCCTGTTCCGGATAGCCCAACCCCTCCTGCGTCCCCCTTCCTGGGGCGATGCGGTGGTCTTCATGAGTCTGGTGGCGCTCATTTACCTGGGCGTGCATCAGGGGCTAAGCGCCCCGCCGTCCATCAAGGGACCGGAAATCAGTCTCTCCCCCGGGCATCTGGTTTACTATGCCGGCTTATCCACCGGCCGCATGGCCGCGGCGTATCTCTTGTCGGTGATTTTTTCCTTGATTTACGGCACCTATGCCGCCAACCATCGCGGGGCGGAAAAAATCCTCATCCCCCTCCTGGATGCGCTGCAAACCATCCCCATCCTGTCCTTTTTGCCGGTGGTCCTCTTGAGCTTCATCGCCATTTTTCCCCTGCGGCTGGCCCTGGAGCTGTCTTCGATCTTCCTGATCTTCACCAGCCAGACCTGGAACCTGACCTTCGCCTGGTACCAGTCTCTGACCACCATTCCCCGGAACCTGACGCAGGCCAGCACCATGTTCCACTTCAACCCCTGGCTGCGTTTCAAGACCCTGGAACTGCCCTTCGCCGCCATCAGCCTGATCTGGAACAGCATGGCCAGTTGGGCCGGTGGGTGGTTTTTCCTCATGGCGGCCGAAATCTTCACCGCCGGCGAGCGCAACTTTCGCCTGCCGGGTTTGGGGATGTACCTGCAAGAAGCCGCCAACCAGGGCAACCTCAAGGCCATCGCCTGGGGCGTCGGCGCCCTGGTGCTCACCATCGTCATCCTGGACCAGTTGATCTGGCGCCCGCTCCTCGCCTGGTCCGACCGGTTCAAATTGCAGTTATCAGAGAGCGAAACCCCGCCCACCTCCTGGTTCTATGACGCCCTGCGGAGTTCCAGGCTGATCCGGGTTGTGACCCATTCTCTGGTGCGCCGCCCCTGGGGGCGCCTGGATGAATGGTTGACGTCCCGCTTGCCCAAGACCGCGAGGGAGCGCCGGGGCCAACGCCTCACCTGGCTCTGGTATGCCCTGGGTCTGACGGTGGCGCTGGTTTTGGTTTACGAATTTTACCAGGCCGGCTTGATGCTGTGGGCCGTACCCTTAAAACAGTGGGGCATCATCGGCCTGGGCCTCCTGACCACCCTGGTACGGGTGGCCGCCGCCCTGGCCATCGCCCTGGCCTGGACGCTGCCCGTGGGGGTGGCTATCGGGACGAACCAGCGCCTGGCCGCCTGGCTGCAGCCGCTGGTGCAGATCACCGCCTCGATCCCCGCCACCGCCCTGTTCCCGGTTTTGCTCTTGATGTTGTTGGGCCTGCCGGGAGGACTCAACCTGGCGGCAATCCTCCTCATGCTCCTGGGCACCCAGTGGTACCTGTTGTTCAACATCATCGCCGGGGCCAGCGCCATCCCCCAGGATTTACATGATACCGCCACCCTGCTACAATTGGGGCGGTGGGAACGCTGGCGGACCTTGATCCTGCCCGCCCTTTTCCCTTATGCCATCACCGGGGCCATCACTGCCGCCGGAGGGGCCTGGAATGCCAGCATCGTGGCCGAATACACCCAGTTCGGCGGCCAAACCTTTAAGACCATCGGCATCGGCGCCGCCATCGCCCAATCTGCCGCGGCCAGTAATTATCCCATGCTTCTGGCCGCCACCTTGACCATGCTTCTCACCGTGGGCACCATTAACCGCCTGGTGTGGCAGCGCCTGTATCGCGTGGCCGAAGCCCGCTATCGCATGGAGTGATCAATGGCTGATCCCAACGGCTCCCTTCTGGAACTCCGG
>JAHIKF010000005.1 GCA_018897875.1 Pseudomonadota bacterium
AAGCAGTTCACGTGGCTGTTGTAGGCCTGCATGACATCTTCTTCGGCGCTGGAGGTGGTGAGGACCACCACCGGGATGCGCCGCAGGTCCTCGTCGCCTTTGATTTCCGCCAGCACCTCCCGGCCATCCTTTTTGGGCAGGTTCAGATCCAGCAGGATGAGGTCGGGGCGCGGCGCCTCGCGGTAGCTTCCCTCCTGGCGGAGAAACTCCATGGCCGCCACCCCGTCTTCCACCACGTGCAAATCGAAGGTCAACTTGGCGTCCAACAAGGCCTCCTTGGTCAGATCCACGTCGTCGGGATTGTCTTCCACCATGAGAATCTGGATAATTTCCGCCATCATGACGCCGGGCCTCCGTTCTCGGGAATGGTGAAGTAAAAGGTGGAACCCTGGCCGAAAGCGGATTCCACCCAGATGCGACCGCCGTGGCGCTCCACGATTTTTTTGCAGATGGCCAGGCCGATGCCGGTGCCGGGAAATTCGCTGCGGGTATGGAGGCGCTGGAAGACCCCGAAGATGCGGTCCAGGTATTCCGGCTCGATGCCGATGCCGTTGTCGCTCACCGCAAAGACCCAGGCGCGGTCCTCCCGGGTGGCCGCAACATGGAGGCGGGGCGCCTCCTCCCGGCGGAACTTCAGTCCATTGCTCAGCAGGTTCTGAAACAACTGACCCAGTTGGGACCGGTCGGCCATGACCGTGGGCAGGGGGTCGTGGGTCACCGTGGCCCCGCTCATTTCCAGCGCCAGCTTGAGCACGGCCAGGGTGTCTTCCAGGAGGGCGTCGCTGTTAACCGATTCCAGGGGGTTGGCCCGGCTGCCCACCCGGGAGTAGGTCAGGAGGTCGGTGATCAGCGTGCGCATGCGGCCCCCCGCGCCCACCGCCCGGTCAATGTATTTTTTGACGTCGTCATCCAGCTTGCCCTGGGCGCGGCGCTCCAGGAGCTGCAGGTAGTTGGTGATGATGCGCAACGGTTCCTGCAGGTCATGGGAGGCCACGTAGGCGAACTGCTCCAGTTCGGCATTGGAGCGGGCCAGTTCTGCGGCCTTTTGTTCGATGATCGCTTCCGCCTGCTTACGCGCGGTATTATCGGTACCGATCAGCAGATAGCCGATGATGGTGTCTTGAGCGTCGCGCAGCGCCGTGACCGACACGATTGCCGGAAAGCGGCTCCCGTCCTTGCGGATGTAGGTCAGTCCGTAGATGTCCTCGATGCCGCGCGAGGCCTTGAATACCAAGGCCTCGAAACCTGGCGTGATCGTGGTTTCAAGCTCGAGGCTCAACGCTGCGGCGCGCTCTATCACCTCCCGCGGATCGGAAATCTCGGCCGGGGTGATCTTGTCCACCACTTCGGCGGCCGTGTAGCCGAGCATGCGCTCGGCGCCGACATTGAATATTTGAATGACGCCCTTGGCGTCGGTGGCGATACTCGAGAAGTTGGCGCTGTTGAAAATCGCCTTCTGCAAGGGCCCCACTTGAAGTAGATACTCTTCCGCCTCGGCCTCCCGCTGCTGCAGGGCCGCGGCCATCTCGTCAAAGGCCTGCCCCAGGCGGTTCAGTTCTCCCTTTCTTCCCGGCAGGCCGGTGCGGGCTTCCAGGTCTCCCGCGGCCACCTGCCGGGTGGCCTCCAGGATGCGCAGCACCGGACGCCGGACCAGCAGGTTGCCGAAGGCCAGGGCCCCTGTTAGGGCCAGCCCCGCGGCCAGCCCCAGCAGGGAGAGATGGAAGAGAAAAACCCGATTGACTTGCTGCAGCAACAGGGCCTTATCAAAGCCCACGGCCAGTTTTAGGGGCGCATCCCCCTCTCCCACGCCGGTAAAGGCATAGATCACCGGGTTGCCCTCACCCGGGCACCCGGCCTCGACATAACCTTCCTGGCGGTCCAGCATCGCCCGGATGAGGGGCGACTGGGGCAGCGATTGCCCCACAGTCTCCTCGCCATGGGGATAGTTCGCCAGAATGACGCCCTGCCGGTCAATGAGCAGGGCATGGGTCCCCGGGGGCAATTGGCATGTCTTCAGGAAGTTGTTCAGCCAGTCCACGGAGAAACCCGCGACCAGGACGCTGCTGATTTCGCCCCGGGAGTCCAGGACCGGATAGGCCAGGGGCATGAAGGGTTGGGGGATGACCTTGCCGATGACAAAGTCCGAGACCGTGAATCGCCGGGTCTCTTGGAGGCGCCGGAACCAGTCCCGGTCGGCATAGGAAATGGGCCTTGCCGGCGGGGGAACCCCGGTCAAGACCCGGCCCTGGGCATCGGTAAACCGATATGTCAGGACCCCTTTGGGTTTTTACAACAGCTCGGCGAAGATGAGGTTTAAGGCGGCCAGGTCCCGCTCCTCGACCCGATTGAGCTTGGACAGGGTGAACAGGATATTTTCCTGGTCGGTGATAACATTATTGAATTGCTGGGAAGTGACCAGGGCCAGGGTCCTGGCTCTCTCCTGGGTCCCCTCCAGGGCATGTCGGCGCTGCTCCCAACTGAAGAAAAGCAGCAGTACCATGGGCGGCAGGACTGCCAGCAGCACCAGCCACACCAGACGAAACCGCAGACTGAAGAAAAGATTGCCTCGCATAGCTAGCTATCCAGGATTTTATCTTTACTTATCGGATTCCGGGGGGGGAGATTAATTTTTTTGGGCTATGCACTTCACTCCCGTAGGTACCATATATTGTGTTTGAATAAAGCGATTTAAGGCTGATTCATCCCCACCCTTCAAAGGGGAATGAAGGGATAAGTTTTTCACAATATATTGATAATTCACACAAATCATAATTTTCTTAAGGTCGATTTAAAATTTACAGGAACTAAGGTCGCTTTTTGATCCCCAAAATACCAACAATGAAGAAACTATATATAGTAGGTACGTGAGTCAAGTGCATAGCCCAA
>JAHIKF010000361.1 GCA_018897875.1 Pseudomonadota bacterium
CATGAAGGGCACGCCCACCTGCCGGGCTAACAAGATGTGCTCCCGGGTCTGGGGCATGGGGCCGTCGTCGGCGCCCACCACCAGAATGGCGCCGTCCATCTGGGCCGCCCCGGTGATCATGTTCTTGATGTAGTCCGCATGACCCGGGCAGTCCACGTGGGCGTAGTGCCGATTGGCAGTCTCGTACTCCACGTGGGCCAGGGCAATGGTGATGCCCCGTTCTTTTTCTTCCGGCGCCTTGTCGATCTGGTCAAAGGGAACGTAGGCTGCCCATCCCTTCTTGGCCAAATGCTTGGTGATGGCCGCGGTCAAGGTCGTCTTGCCATGATCGATATGACCAATCGTCCCAACATTCACGTGCGGCTTCTTGCGCTCGAACTTCTTCTTGGCCATGAAGACTTCCTCCTAATTATACTGGATCATGCCCGGGCTTGGCGCCGGCCTAAGATCTCTTCCGCCAAAGAGGCGGAAACAGGTTCGTAATGGTCGAACTGCATGGTGAAAGTGGCCCGGCCCTGGGTGGCGCTCCGGAGCGAGGTGGCATAGCCGAACATGGTGGCCAGAGGCACCTGGCCGTGAATGATCTGGGTTGACCCCCGGCTCTCCATGCCCGTCACCCGGCCCCGCCGGGCGTTCAATTCACCCATGACCTCGCCCACAAAATCTTCCGGGGCCACCACTTCCAGGTCCATGATGGGTTCCAGGAGCACCGGCTTGGCCCGTCTGGCGCCGTCTTTGAAGCCGATGGAACCGGCAATCAGAAAGGACCGTTCCGAGGAGTCCACTTCGTGGTAGGAGCCGTCCAACAGGGCGATTTCCAGGTCTACCATGGGGTAGCCCAGGATGCCCGTGGCCGCAGCCTCGCGCACTCCCCTTTCCACCGGGCCAATATATTCTTTGGGGATGGAGCCGCCCACAATTTTGTTGACAAAGACCACGCCCTCGCCGGTGGGCAGGGGCTTCAACATCAGGAGCACGTGCCCGTACTGGCCGCGGCCGCCGCTCTGGCGGACAAATTTTCCCTCGGCCTTGGCCTCTTCGGTGATGGTTTCCCGATAGGCCACCTGGGGCTTGCCCACCCGGGCATCCACCTTGAACTCCCGCATCAAGCGGTCGACGATGATCTCCAGGTGGAGTTCCCCCATGCCGGAGATGATGGTCTGGCCGGTGTCGGTGTCGCTGTGGACCCTGAACGACGGGTCTTCCGCGGCGATCTTGGCCAGAGACTGTCCCAGTTTGTCCTGGTCCGCCTTGGTGGCGGGCTCGATGGCGATATCGATGACCGGCTGCGGAATATGCAGGGTCTCCAGCACCACGGGGGCCCGCTCATCCGATAGGGTATCGCCGGTGGTGGTGTTCTTGAGCCCCACCAGGGCCACGATGTCCCCGGCATAGGCCTCGCTGATCTCTTCCCGCTTGTTGGCGTGCATCTTGAGGAGCCGCCCGACGCGCTCCTTGACGCCCTTGGTGGCGTTGAGCACCGTGGACCCCGAGGCCATCACCCCGGAATAAATCCGCAGAAAGGTCAGATGCCCGATGAAGGGATCGCTCAAAAGCTTGAAGGCCAGGGCCGCCAACGGCGCCGCATCCGACGGCGGGCAGTCCACCACGTTGCCCTTGGCGTCCAGCCCCTGTACCGGCGGGACATCCAGGGGCGACGGCAGGTAAGCCACCACCGCGTCCAGAAGCGCCTGTACCCCTTTGTTCTTGAAGGCCGAGCCGCACAATACCGGCACGATCTCGAGCGAAATGGTGCCCCGCCGGAGCGCCGTCTTGATCAGGCTGTCCTCCACCGGTTCGTCGGCCAGATAGCGCTCCATGATGCCTTCATCCACTTCGGACAAGGCCTCTAAAATCTCGTTTCTCGCCTCGGCCACGGCTTCGGCGTAAGCCGCGGGGATCTCCCTGACCTCAAAGTCCACGCCCTTGCCGATCTCGTCATAGACGAAGGCCTTAAGGTTGACGAGGTCGATCACCCCCCGAAACTTGTCTTCTTCCCCCATGGGAAGCTGCAAGAGCACCGGGGTGGCCTTGAGGCGCTCCCGCATCATCTTCAGGCACCGGGGCAAATCCGCGCCCACGCGGTCCATCTTGTTGATGAAGGCCAGCCGGGGTACGCCGTAGCGGTCGGCCTGGCGCCACACCGTCTCAGACTGCGGCTCCACGCCGCCCACTGCATCGAAAACCGCCACCACACCGTCGAGCACCCTGAGAGAGCGCTCCACTTCAATGGTGAAATCCACGTGCCCCGGCGTGTCGATGATGTTGATGCGATGGTCCTTCCAGTAGCAGGTGGTGGCAGCGCTGGTGATGGTGATGCCGCGTTCCTGTTCCTGGGCCATCCAGTCCATCGTGGCCTGGCCGTCGTGCACTTCGCCCAAGCGGTGCGTCACCCCGGTGTAAAAGAGGATGCGCTCCGTGGTGGTGGTTTTACCGGCGTCGATGTGGGCCATAAACCCAATATTCCGTACCCGGTCCAGCGGGGTCTGTCGAGACAAATTTATTTACTCGTTTTTCGTTTTTCGTTCTTCGTTTTTCGTTTTTCGTTTTTCGTTTTTCAGTAGATTTTTATCTTGGCCTTTGGCTTTTCACCAAAAACCAAAAACGAAAAACCATAAACGGTATTTTTACCATCTATAGTGCGCGAAGGCCTTGTTAGCCTCAGCCATCTTGTGCGTGTCTTCCCGCTTCTTGATGGACGTGCCCCGGTTGTTGGCCGCGTCCAAGAGCTCGGCGGCCAGTTTGCCATCCATGGATTTCTCGCTTCTGGCCTTGGAGTGTTTGATGATCCAGCGAATGGCCAGGGAGACGCGTCGGTCGGCCCGTACTTCTATGGGAACCTGATAGGTGGCGCCGCCCACCCGGCGGGATTTCACTTCGATCAAAGGCTTGACGTTTTCCACCGCCTGGTGAAAGAGCTTCAGGGGATCGTCGTTGCCCCGCTGACCCACAAGCTCCATGGCGTTGTAAAGGATGCACTGGGCCGTACTCTTCTTGCCCCGCTCCATCAGGCCGTTAATGAACCGGCTCACCAGGATGTCGTTGTATTTCAGGTCTTGGGGAACAGGCCGCTTGACCACTCCGCCTTTTCTGGGCATCTTTCTCTCCGTTTTCTGTTTACTGTTTTCTGTTTCCTGTCTTTTCTGGACTGATGCAGCCCTTGCTTCGGCCTCTCACAGAAAACCGAAAACAGAAAACTGAAAACCGTTTTACTTGGGCCGCTTGGCCCCGTACTTGGACCGTCCCCGCCGCCGGTCCTGAACTCCGGAGGCGTCCAGGGTGCCGCGGATGACATGGTAGCGCACCCCGGGCAGATCCTTCACCCGGCCGCCCCGGATGAGCACCACTGAGTGCTCCTGGAGGTTGTGGCCGACCCCGGGGATATAGGTAGTCACCTCGATGCCGTTGGTGAGGCGCACCCGGGCCACCTTACGCAAAGCCGAATTGGGCTTCTTGGGCGTGGTGGTATAGACCCGGACACAGACCCCTCGTTTTTGGGGACAGGCTTGCAGGGCCGGACACGTGGTGCGCTTCTTCTGCGCCTCCCGGCCCTTGCGAATCAACTGGCTGATAGTAGGCATACGCGCTCCGCTCACAACTGCTTGGTTGAAAGGCTACCAAAATTAATTATTTTATTATAAAGAGCCGTCAATTGTCAACCTATTATTGTTCAGGCGAGACCGCAACCTCCGCCTCCACCTCAACTTCGAGTGCTTCCGGCGGCGGCAGGGCCGCTTCCCCTTCCTCGCTCATCATGATATCCAGGTTCCGGTACTGGGCCAGACCCGTCCCCGCCGGGATGAGCCGTCCCATAATCACATTTTCCTTCAGGCCCCGGAGATAATCGATCTTCCCGGCGACCGCGGCGTCCGCCAGCACCTTGGTGGTCTCCTGGAAGGAGGCCGCCGAGATCCAGCTCTCGGTGGTCAGCGAGGCCTTGGTGATGCCCAGCAGC
>JAHIKF010000362.1 GCA_018897875.1 Pseudomonadota bacterium
ACCCATGAGTGTGCTACAATGCCCCCTAGCCCCATAACTCCTTTCAATGTTTATGTTTTCGGCTAAAGCATTATAACATTGATTGGCTGTGTTGGGGCTGTTTTACTTGCTATCTCAAGTAATTTCTACCGGACAGCAGTGGTGGTGAATTACAAAAAACGGACCTGCGTCCCCGGGCCGATCGATGCGGAGGGCTGCTACAAAATGGCCTGGTTTACTTTTGAGCGCTTTTTTCGGCATCACTGCCCATGGAACATTGCCCCTGAAGATTGCGTGCAAGAGGCGGTCCTCCGGCTGGTGGAGCTGGGCGGCCATGCGCGGGCCGGTGAGCGTCGGTTCCAGTTTTACACGTGCAAGCATGCCATGCAGGCCTACATCACGAAGTACGGCCGGTCCAACGACCTGGGAGACTGGCGCACGAACCGGCAACGGTACAATGATGAGCGCAACGCCGAGCAACGGGCGTCAGGATCCAGCAGCCCCGACACCTGGCCCTGGTGGAGGGCTTGAAAAACCTGACGCCCGAGATTCTGGCCGCGCTCGGCCAGGAGCGCGGCCGGGCCGTGGTCACCTACCTCCAGTTCGCCATTGACAAAGGGGTTGACTGGAACAGTAAGCAATGCACCTGGATTTATCAGAGGTCACAAATTGGACACACCTTTGCTCGCCATGACTACAGTTTAAAATGGTGCTTTGGAGAGATGATTTTCACTGGCCCTAACTCCGGGGCTGCCTGGTGCCTTAATTAGATAATAGATGCCTATGGCGGCATTGCTGGTCTATTGGCGCCTTTGCATGAGAACTTGAAGCAAGGGGGGGAGCCACCGCTTAATATCTTATCGGGGGATGCTGCCCACCTGCCTGAGATCGCAGACCGCACCGTGGACCTGGTGTGCATGGACCCGCCCTACTACAACAACGTGCAGTACGCTGAACTTTCGGACTACTTCTATGTTTGGCAGAAGCGCACCCTGAAGGACCTCTACCCCGATCTCTTCACCCGTCGCCTCACCGATAAACAGAAGGAGGCCGTGGCCAACCCGGCCCGGGACGGCTCGGCTAAAGAAGCCAAGGCAGCCTATGAAAGGCTCATGGGGGAGATCTTCGCCGAATGCCGCCGGACCTTGAAGGATGATGGCCTCCTGACTCTCATGTTCACCCATAAAAGTCAGACTGCGTGGGAATCATTCATCCAATCTTTAATCGATAGCGGCTGGATCATAACCTCTTCTTTCCCAGTAAGTTCAGAATTCTCGAGTTCTACCCATCAATTAGATATGGCATCGGCGGCCAGCTCCATCTTCCTGTCCTGCCGCAAGCGCCTGGGGGAGCCGGAGGCGCCCGCCACCTGGACCGGGCTGGGGGGCGGCGGGGTGCAGCACCAGGTGCGCCGGGCGGTGGAGGCGGGCCTGGAAGAATTCGCGCCCCTGAAGCTCAACCCGGTGGACCGCATGGTGGCCTGCTACGGCCGCGCTTTACGCGTCCTCTCGGAGAACTGGCCCGTACTGGACGGGGACGACCCCGTCAGTCCCATCCGGGCCATGAACGAAGCGAGCCGGGTAGTGGCCGAGCGCCAGGTGCGGGAGATCACCGCCGGCCGCCTGAGCGTGGACGATCTGGACCCGGAGACCGCCATGGCCCTGACCCTGTTCGGCATCTGGGGCCTGATAGAGTTCCCCTTCCACGAGGCCCTGAACCTCTCCAAGTCCCTGAATATACAGATGGAGAACAAATCGGGAGGCTACCGCCCGGCAGGGCACCTGATCGGGGTGAACCGGGAGACCGGGGGTGGCCGCGCCCGGAGAAAACCCGGCGACCCGCTTTCCGAATCGGCGGGCTACCCCGCGCCCCTCCTGAGCAAAGGCTCCAGGCTGCGCCTGGCCCGCCCCGAGGAGCGGAGCGAAAACCGCCTGGCCAATCCCCAGACCGATTGGGATATCCTGCAAGGGACCATCCAGGAATATCGCCGGGGGGACCTGCCCCTGGCCCGGGCCTACCTGGAGCGGCACGCCCCTGACCACCGCCGGAAAATCCTGGACCTCCTCAAGGTCTGGGCCGCCGAGGCGGATGACCCTGACCTGAAAAAGGAAGGGGAGAGCATCCTGTTCGGGTTTAACTTGTAGGGTGCGTCTCACGCACCAAAGATGGCGCGTAAGACGCGCCCTACGTCAGGTGCGCAGGGCGCACCCTACGAAAGCTGGGCAATTGCCTGGGTGGCACATCGCGGCCTTTAGGCCGCAACCAAACAAAAAAAATGAACTATTTCCTTAGTCAAATCAACCGTTTTAAAGCAAAATCTTGTTGAAAAAACAAGAAACTCAAATTCAGTAGCACAGGCTTTCCAGCCTGTGCCCGGACACCCGAGGGCGGGTGTCCCACATTCACTCGGTAACTTTTCAAGGCGACCCATGAACTCCCAGGATAAACCACCGCCAACCTTTCGGGAACACCCCTGGCGCATCTCCTACCGTACCTCCTCTTTGACCCCGGACGGCAAACCGCTCAACATCCTGCAAGACTTTTATCTGCCGGCGCTGCGCCGGGCCGTGGCCTACAACCGGGTGGCGGGCTATTTCCGTTCCACGTCGCTCGCAGCCGCGTCCCAGGGATTTTCGGCCTTCGTAACCAACCGGGGCCAGGCCCGGCTGATTGTGGGGGCCGATCTGGTCCCCCAGGATGTGCAAACGATCCTGGAGTACTATGAACAATCTTCAGTTGGAGCGGCTCCTGAGGCTGACCCGCTGGCAAGGATTTTAGACCAGGAGTTGGGAGGAGACCCGGAGGCTTGGCCTGAACAGGTGAAAAACGGCGTCCAGCTCCTGGCCTATCTTCTGGCCGAGGGGCACCTGGAAATCCGGGTGGCCTTCCGGGTTAACGCCAAAACGGGTGAGGCTCTGCCCTTTGACTCGCTGGAGGACGGCTACGTCCACATGAAGTGGGGGCTCTTCCGGGACCGGGAGGGAAGTCGCCTCTACATCTCCGGCTCGCTCAATGAATCCAGACAGGCCCTGACCCTAAATGCGGAAAACATCGACGTCCACTGCGACTGGAAGGGCGAGACGGACCGTTTAAGGGTGGAGGAAGCGGAGCAGGAATTCGAGAGCCTCTGGGCTGACGAAAACCCCAGCCTAAGGGTGCTCACTCTGCCGGAAGCCGTGAAAAAGCGGCTCATCAAGATGGCCGAAGGGGTGAGCCGGCCGGTGGAGATCGACGGGACCAGCGATGTCCCCTTGCAGGTGGCGCCACCTTCGGCCCTGGAGTGGCTCAGGTTCGCTCTCATCAAAGACGGCCCCCGGCTCCCGGGCGGGATCTTTGTGGGGATGGAGACGGCCCCTGTCAAGCCCTGGCCGCACCAGGAGGTGGTGGCTCGCCGGGTCATCGCCACCTGGCCATTCTCTTATCTCCTCTGCGACGAAGTGGGTTTAGGAAAGACTATCGAAGCCGGCCTCATCATCCGCTCGCTTTATCTCTCCGGCCTCATTAAGCGGGTGCTCATCGCCGCGCCAGCCAGTTTGACCAAGCAGTGGCAGCGGGAAATGGCCACCAAATTTCTCCTGCCCTTCGCTCGCACCACCGGGGGGGCGCACCCCACCCACGAGTATCTTTTGCCGCTTGAGTATCAGGAGACTTCCGGGTCTCTCTTTTCACCGGAACTCAATATCCTGTCCACCGGACTCCTCACCCGCCAGGACCGGGAGGCGGACCTGGCCGCCACGGGCAACTTTGACCTGACGCTGGTGGATGAGGCGCACTACATCCGGCGACAGAACCCCACCCAGGGGACCAGGGCCGAGCCCAGGTTTACAAAACTGCACGCACCGTCACCCAGCACCTCCGTCCCAAGAGCGCCGCCCTGCTCCTGGCTACGGCCACCCCCATGCAGTTGGACCCCATCGAGGTCTTTGATCTGATCCAGTTGACCAAGAGGGTGGGGGCTTTTCACTACGATCCCAACCTGGGCCAATGGTACTACGACATCCTGGGAAGACTGGTGCATGGCGGCGAGGTCACCGAAGCGGAATGGGCCTTTCTGAGGAAAGCCATCTTGGAAATCCAACACCAGGACCCTTACCATTTCGCCTATCTCCAGGATGTGGTGGTGGACCCCACCATCCGCCTGGCAGTCAAAATTTGGCTGGAGCAAGGACAACCCCCGGTGGGCAGGGATTTGCGCGGGATGCTGCGCCTTATCTTTGCGGCTTCACCCCTGTCCCGGGTGATGCTACGGCATAACCGCGCCCTTTTGGAAATCTACCGGGCCAATGGGCAACTGGACGCAAATCTGGCGGAACGCCACATTCTGCCTCTTCCCCGCATCACCTTTACCCATCAGGAACAGAGCTGTTACGACCAGCTGGAAAAGTATTGCGAAGCGCTGGCGCTCCAGGTGCGGGCGGGCGGCAACCGGACCCAGCAAATTGCCATCATGGGATTTTACCTGAGTTTTCTCCGTCTGCGCTTTGCCTCCAGCCTGTTTGCCATTCGCCAAACATTGCGGCACCGCCGGGAGCGGGTGAGGGCCACGCTAAGGGATTTTCTGGCAAGAGACGGGGAGGCCGCCACAGAACTTGACCTGGAAGAGCTGCTGGAGGAAGGGGATGATGACACTCTCTTTGTGAAGGCCCTGTTGGAAAACCGGCGGCCCGAGGACTTGGAATGGGAATACCGATATCTAACTCAGATGCTGCAACCCTTGGAGGATCTTTCGGGCCCCTCTTCCAAGATGCAAAACCTATTAAGGGCGCTGGATGAGAGGCGAGTCAGCGGGACCAACCGCGTCCGGCAGACCGTGATCTTCACCAGGTTTTATGACACGCTCACTGATATTGTAGAGCGGTTACGGCGAGTTGAGAACCGGATGCTTATCGGCACCTATTCAGGCCAGGGAGGACAATTCACCGATAACAAGCACTGGAGATTGGCGGGGGTTGACCGGGACGATGTCAAGCGGCGTTTTCTGAGGGGGGAGATTGACGTCTTGGTATGCACCGATGCCGCGGCCGAGGGGTTGAACCTGCAGACTGCGGACCTGCTCATTAACTTTGACCTTCCCTGGAACCCTATGAAAGTGGAACAGCGCATCGGCAGGATTGACCGTATCGGCCAAGACCATGAGACAATCTATGTTTTGAATCTCTGCTACGTGGGCTCTGCCGAAGAAATTGTTTACGGCCGCCTGTTGCGGCGTCTTGGTGAGGTTGGGGCTATAGTCGGCACGCAGCAAATTTCTCTTCTTCCCGTTACCCGGGAGGAATTCCAGGAACTGGCGGAACATCAATTAAGCGAAACAGTCCTGGAGCGCAGGGCCAAAGAGCGCATTGAAATATCCAAACGCCAGGCCATGAGCAGAGAGATTCCAGCCCAGTATCTGTTTCATATTTATTCGCGTTTAAGTCTTGCCCCTGAACCTCCGGTGTCGCTGGACTCTATTTGGGAGGCTTTGTCCCAGTCAAAATATTTACAGGATCTGGGCTGCCAGATTTTCCCAGATCTCGACAAAAGAACCATTGTCATTCAAAACATCCCTGGAGGCCTGGATGGCACCGGGCTCACCGCCTCTCGGGAGACCTACGAATATGGCCTGGAAGGTTTTGAGGGTCCCCTGCATTTTGCTTCTTACGGAGACCCCGTCTTTGAAGCGGTGGTGGAACAGATTTTGCGTTTCGAGCCGCCTCGGTGCGTGAAGAAAATACAGGTGTCCGGGCCGGGGGATATTGGGCCCTGGGTATCTTATGCCGTATCCGGTTTTGACGAAGGCGGCAACCGGACTATTAAAGTATCATCACTTAACGGATTGGCGAATATAAGGATCGATGAAGCTGGCGTGTAATTGATCACAGGGTAT
>JAHIKF010000363.1 GCA_018897875.1 Pseudomonadota bacterium
CACCACGAGACCCCCCCGGCCCACGACTGGGAAGCCGTGACCATCATGGATGGGAAGTAGATCGTTCGATCAAGGACAACCAGATTAATAGGATTAAACTAGTGGGCAATGCGCTTTTAACTTTCTGATCTCACTTCAAATATGTCATTATATCGCAACATTTTGGAATTTGAAGATAGTGGCAAGTGATCGCTCTTACATCGTAGTCCCTTACCAGATAGTAGGTTGACCTCCTTAGGCCCATGTGCACGTGGACTCTCCTTTTGGCACTAATTCACCATGACAGGACGGTGCTGGCTATGGGTTCTAAGGCTGCCAGTCAATAATACCCGGTCCCCGATGGTCGGGTACGCCCTTATTCTGATAAAAATTGATCTCCTGCGAGATATTTTGACTTCGAGAAGGGGATCGTTTTGGGGTTTAGGCTGGAAAAATGGGATTTCGACCAACGACTTAAAGGCAAGCGCCGCTGAATTGCCGCATAATCTCGGAGGGGGATTAATTTCAAGAAAAAGGGGCGGCAACCGATAAGATAATAATAAAATATGGTTATTGGTTGAGAGACCTAAACCGGTTTTTGCTGAAGGTTGTGGAATCTAACCGATACAGGAGGGATCGATGAATCAGCGGCGATGTTTCTTACTAACAAAATGGATCTTGATCGTCGGCCTGGCGTTTATCTGGTGGGGAAATGCCGCCTTAGGCGCAGACCTCCCGGAAGTAAAAGAGAAAGGGGTGCTGCGGCATCTGGGGGTGCCTTACGCTAACTTCGTCACCGGTAGCGGGGACGGCCTGGATGTGGACCTAGTCAAGCTCTTTGCCCAACATTTAGGGGTGCAATACCAATGGGTGAAAACTTCCTGGCCAGAGTTTGCCGGCGACCTGACGGGAAAAAGGGTGAAACCCAAGGGTAATGAGGTGGAAATCCTGGGAGAAGTACCCATTAAGGGAGATCTTGCTGCCCATGGGATTACGGTCCTTCCCTGGCGCGAAAAAATTATGGATTTTGTGCCGGATTTCCCCACCCAAATCTGGTTAATGGCCCGGGCCGATTCAACCCTTAAACCCGTCAAACCCAGCGGCAACCTGAAAAAAGACATTGCCCGGGTTAAAGCCCTGCTCAAGGGTCACCAGGTCCTGGGACTGTCAAATACCTGCCTTGATACGGGTCTATATGGCCTGGAGAAAGGGGGAAGCCAATGTATCGCGTTCAAAGGGAGCTTGAACGAGATGGTCCCGGCGATTATGAAGGGGGAAGCTGAGACCACCCTGATGGATGTGCTGGATGCTTTGCTCGCTCTGGAGAAATGGCCCGGGAAAGTAAAGGTGATCGGCCCTGTTTCGGAGGTCCAGATGATGGCGGTCGCCTTTCCCAAGACCTCCCCCAAGCTGCGTGAGGCTTTCCAACAGTTCATGGAGCAGTGCAAAAAAGATGGGACCTATGCGCGCCTGGCGGAAAAATACGAGCCGGACTTCTATCGTAAATTTCCTGAATTTTTTAAGGACTTCAAATGAAGTCGGTCTGACCGGGTTAAGTTATAGGCCGGCGCGCCTTTGGGGCGTTTAACCGGCAAGACGGAATACGATTCTGCAGTCCCCAAGGCAATCCCCGGCCTGAAGAGGCCGGGGATTGTCTTGCGGAGACGACTAACTGGCGGACGCAACCCATCAACTTACTATTGGGATGAGAAATGCAACCAACCAGGACTGATAATCTGCGGGGATATTTTGCGGTTATTATCATAGGCACCGCGCTCGTCGCTTTTGTTGCCTTCTTGTTAATTAGCAATTATTTCTCCCAGATCGAGTTACAGAAGGTCACCTTAGAACAGTTGAAGTCGGACACTGAAAAGCGGGCCGCGGCAGTAAGCTATTTCGTTTTAGAACGGGAAAACGATCTCCGAAACCTGGCCGAGAAGAGAGAGCTTTCCATGTTTTTTGAGAATAAAGCTCTCGAAATGTCCATGGAATACGGCTTGCGGGATAGCTTGCTGGGCATCGCCAAGGTTTTCGAGCGCTTTATAGCGGATCGCAAGCTCGGGGTTGATGTGATCTATAACCGGATAGCCCTGGTGGAAAGCAGCGGGGAAGTTCTGGTGGATCGGTCCCGGGAAGCCTCGCCCGGGCTCCGGGAGAGAGAATTAAGGAGGTTCCTTGATCCTGGGTATCGGGAACCCAAGGTTATCGTGGACCAAGAAGGATCGCAGCAGAGAATAATTATTTCCCTGGCCTACTTTTTTAAAGGCAGATACGCCGGTCAGATTGTGGCGTGGATTTCATCCAAGTCCCTTTACAACAACCTGGTCAAGGGAACCGGCGGGGCTTCGAGGCGCTTCACTACCATCGTCGACCAAAGCGGGCGACCGTTATTCCTGCGGGCGGAACCGCAAGAGGAAGCCGCTTTTTCAGGCTTACCCCCCTTTCCCGATACAGCCGCCGAAGAAGTTCATTGGTACGCGCCGGTCCGCAAAGATGGCGCCCGGGTGGAGAAGATTGCCATGCGCTCTCCCATCCAGGATACCCCGTTCTTTCTGGTCACCGTGTCGCCCGCCTCCGAGGTATTCGGCCATACCTCTCCCGGCTACCTGCTCCTGGTCATGGGGATTCTGTCATTGGCCCTATTGGGGGGTATGGCGGTGGTCGTGCGGCGCGATCTTATCAAGAAGCGGGAACTGGTAAAAGAAATCGCCGAGCGCCAGCGGGCCGATGAAGCCCTGAGGGAATCAGAAAAAAGATTGGCTAACATTATTGACTTTTTGCCTGACGCCACCCTGGTTATTGATCGCGAGGGCAAGGTAATTGCCTGGAACAAGGCCATCGAAGAAATGACCGGGATTAAAGCTGAGGATATGCTGGGCAAGGGTAATTACGAATATGCCTTGCCGTTTTATGGGGAACGCAGGCCGATTCTCATTGACCTGGTTCATAAACCCCAAAAGGAGATTGAGAAATACGCTGAGGTAAAGAGAGAGGGCCTGACTCTGTCGGGTGTAGCTTACTTCCCGGCGTTAAGGGGGAAGGAAGCATATCTTTTCGGGAAAGCAAGTATCTTACTCGACTCACAAGAAAACATTATCGGTGCGATTGAAACGATACGCGATGTCACCGAGCACCAAAAAGCCGAAGCAGAACGCTTGAGGTTCAGTAAGCTGGAATCCCTGGGTACCCTGGCCGGCGGCATCGCCCACGACTTCAATAACATCCTTACCGCCATACTCGGCAATATCGGTCTCGCCATGCTGGAAGGCAAAACCGAAGGTCGGGGCTTGGAAAGATTAACTAAGGCGGAAGAGGCGTGCCTGAGGGCCCATGGGCTGGCCCAGCAGTTGCTTACCTTTGCCAAGGGCGGAGCCCCCATTAAAAAACTCGCCTCCATGGCCAAATTATTGAGGGATTCGGCCGAGCTGGTATTGGCTGGCTCCAAGACTCGTTGTGATTTTTCCCTTCCCGAAGACCTTTGGGGAGTGGACGTCGATGAAGGACAGATCGATCAGGCCATCAGCAACTTGCTGATTAACGCCGATCAAGCTTTGGCGGAAGGAGGGACAATCAAAGTCGCGGCGCACAATGTTTTATGGGAGGAAGGATCGGATTTACCCCTGCCAACAGGGAAATATGTAAAGGTCACCATTGCCGATCAAGGGATTGGCATCCCCTTCAAATATCTGCACAAGATCTTCGATCCTTATTTTACCACCAAGCATAAAGGCAGTGGTCTGGGATTGGCCACCGCCTATTCCATTATTAAAAATCACTCCGGTTACCTTAAGGTTGAATCTGAAGTGGGCGAAGGCACCACCTTCTATCTTTATCTTCCCGCTCTAGATGGCAGAATTTCCCCCCAAGAGGAAGAAACTGCAAAACCTGTGACGGGTAGGGGTAGAATTCTGGTGATGGATGATGAAGAAATGGTGCGGGAAGTTTTAGGTAAGATGCTGACCCGGCTGGGGTATGAGGCGGAGATGGCCAAGGACGGAGAGGAAGCAATACAAACGTTCGCCACGGCAAAGGAATCAGGACGGCCATTTGATATGGCAATACTGGATCTAACCGTTCCCGGCGGCATGGGGGGGAAAGAAGCCGCAGCTATACTACTTAAGATTTATCCCCAGATAAAAGCAATAGTCTCTAGTGGTTATTCAGATGATCCGATAATGGCCGATTTTAAAAAATATGGATTCAGCAATGTTATTGCTAAGCCTTATCGCATCCTAAAGCTTAGTGAGATATTAAATGGTAATTGATCACAGGGTATGAAAAAAAAGAAAACGGCAGCATTTTTAGCTGGCGACAAAATTAACTTTGTGATAAAGCTGTCCTCAGTAATTGGAAAGAGGAGAGCATGTCGCAGAGCCAATATTGCATTCGAGGCC